>JABLXA010000038.1 GCA_013178415.1 Bacillota bacterium
GGGGGAATCGAAATGCGTCATAGAGTGACCCTTATCCCCGGGGATGGGACAGGTCCAGAATTAATGGATGTAGCAGTTAAGGTGCTTGAGGCCACCGGAGTCGAGTTTGACTGGGATGTGCAAGAGGCCGGGGCAGAAGTCATGGATAAATACGGCACCCCGCTTCCCGAGAAGGTGCTTGATTCCATCAAGCGAAATGGAGTGGCCTTCAAGGGGCCGATCACGACCCCTATTGGCACAGGCTTTCGCAGCGTTAATGTGGCCCTTCGTCATGAATTAGGCCTTTATGCATGTGTAAGGCCATGCAAGACATATCCAGGGGTAAGATCAAGGTATTCCGGGATTGATCTCGTGATCATCAGGGAAAACAGTGAGGACCTTTATGCTGGAGTCGAATTCGATGAAGGTTCACCCGAAGCGGCTCAGATAATAGGAATGAGTAAAGGAAAGATCCGGGATGGGTCCGCTATTTCAATAAAACCTCTATCGTATTTCGCGTCCTCGCGTATAGCGCGATTCGCCTTTGAATATGCTCTAGCCAATGGGCGCAAGAAGGTCACGGCTGTAGCCAAGGCAAACATAATGAAATTCACCGATGGGCTTTTCTACCGCGCCGCGAGGGATGTGGCAAAGGATTACGAGGGCAAAATCCAGTATGAGGAATTACTGGTAGATAATATGTGCATGCAGCTAGTTCAGGTGCCAGAAAAATATGATGTCCTGGTCATGCCAAACCTCTACGGTGATATACTCTCTGACCTGTGCGCCGGTCTTGTGGGGGGGTTGGGAGTCGCGCCCGGGGCGAATATTGGGGATGGGGTCGCCATTTTCGAGCCGACTCACGGCTCAGCGCCTAAATATAAGGGAATGAACAAAGTTAACCCTATTGCCCTAATACTTTCTGGGATGCTGATGCTGAGACACCTAGGAGAAAATGAGGCTGCCGCCGCGGTGGAAAGGGCAGTTGCAGAGGTCATCCGTGAAGGCAAAGATGTAACTTATGACTTGAAACCAGATAGAAATGACCCGAGCGCCGTCGGGACTAAGGAGATGGGAGATGCGATAGTGAGGAGGCTCTCATGAACCTTGGAGCTTTTGACAGGTTGATCGGTAAATGCCCGGCTCCCTGACTCGAGCAGCGCACGGCTACACTGCTACATTGCTCACCAAGACCTCCGGCGCAAGGAATCCCATCATCAGGTGATGAAGATTCCCACCTCCAGGCGGATACGCGCCGGAGGGCACTCCAACTACTTTGAAAATAGCTGAGCGCCATTTTCGTCCTTTCGATGGTGCTGGGCGACGCCCGGCATGACCGATTACCCTGAAAATCGATGGTGGCCATTTTCATCCGTCCGATGGTGCCGCCAAGGCGGCATGAGGGGCTACTCACATATAGCATCGGTGATTTTGAAATGAAGCTTGGCTACTTCCTCGAGCGCAGGGACTCCGCCCTTTTCGAATATACTCTTGCCGACAGAGATTATTGAGGGGTTTGAGGCTCCTTTTGGTAATTCAATGCCGGCCAAAACCGAAAGCTCCTGTATCTGCTCTACGAATTCGGCACGCGCCAGAATTGACGCTGCCGCCACCACCGTTTCTTCCTCCGCGCGATGTCGTTGTTCGAGGCGCACCTGCCTGCCTTTCTCCATCAATGCATTCAATAGAAATGACTCATCGCCAAACTGATCAGCAATGGCAAGTTCGCACCTGGTAGGCTCAAGGACATTCTCCAAAGCTCGCGCATGGGCCCATGCGAGGAGGCGATTTAGGTTGCGGAATTGCCGATAGAGCTGATTGTATCTTTTTGGCCCTATAGTGACCACAGAATTCGGGCATAGCCGCTTAATCTCTACAGCAAGCTCGAGAATACGTTTATCGGAAAGACGTTTACTATCTTTAACACCCATTGCCTTGAGCCGTTCCTCAATTTCCTCATTAGCGCATACAGCTGCAACTACCAAGGGACCGAAGTAGTCCCCCTTGCCGGACTCGTCTAAACCAACTCTTTGCACAAATAAGCATCACCTTTCCTAATATTTGCTGGCATTATACCCCATGATTCATTGATATGTCCATCCTCCTCGTGCTGCTCTGCCGCGGCTGAGAGCACCTTTGCTGAGATTTTGACATATATTGCCATCCAGCCGGTAGCAGGTAGTATGTTATGGCACTACCTTACAGGGAAAACATACACATAGCGCCACGCAGTTGGCAAAGAGGATCTCCGGTAGGGCATTCATAGAAGAGATATCTATGAGGATCTTGGCCATATATGTGAGAATGAAATCCACCAAAGGAAGCATTATGCGCTTGTAGGACATGATGTTGAAGGTCTTCAAGATGTTGATGAAGCCTATGTCGTTCATGAAGACAAGGATACCATCAAGAAGACCGGCGCAATCCAGGATGTAGATGGAATCTATCTCCTCCCGGTCATAGATGGTCCTTATCATAACTTAAAGCTTGCCGCCTTCGTGTCTAAAATCTTGGGTCTATTATAGTCAAATTAAATTGTATTTCTCGAGCTTTTCGCGTATCAAGGGGAGCACTTCGTCTTCCGGCCACCAAAATGGTTGAGTCATATGGCTCTTGCAAATGCCCATGAGTTCTAGAGCTTTTTTCTTCCATGCGACCGCTCCAAGAGAAGAGGGAGCGATTGAATTCAAAGCGCCCAAATCTTTAACCGCTGCAAACAGCTTACTAATTTCCTGCATATCTTTGGCAATGCATGCATCGTAGAGTGATACGCACAATCTTGGAGCTACATTACCTAACGAAGGGACGACTCCATCTGCTCCCATTAACAATCCGTCAGCATACAGGGATTCATCTCCAACGAAAACTGAGATATTCTCGAAATCTCTGGCGCAGGAAGTGAGGAATCGCATGTCATCGATATCCCCGGAGCTATCCTTGAGGCCGTATATTCCTGGGATCTTGAAGAGTTCTTTCCAGGTGTCTTGATGGATATGCGTAGGATTGAGTGAGGGAATGTTGTAGACGATCACTGGAATGTCGCAGGCCTCCGCCGCTTTCCGATAGAACAAGATGATCTCATTCTGGTCGGACAATGGATAATAGAAGGGAGGGGTGATTACCACCGCACTGACGTCGTAGTCCTCTGCCATTTCAATGCGCTGGATTACCTTCTGGGTTGAAGTATCACTAACCCCCACATATAATGGGATCTTACCCGCAATTGTTTCAGATACTATCGCTACAGCTCGTCTCCACTCATCAATGGTAAACCTGGGGAATTCCCCGGTTGTTCCCATGACGAAGATACCATGGACCCCGCCCTCCAGAATATATTGAACAAGGTCCTTCAACCCCTCTTCATCTACAGTTTCATCAGAATTTATCGGAGTCACGATGGGGACGACTACACCATACAATCGCGGTTGTGAATTCATGACAAATTCTCTCCTTTTTCGATCACAATGCGGGTAGCTTTCATCAGGACGTTGACAGTCCTTCCAATCAGGAAATGAGTCGCGGTCTAACTAGAGAGGTACTCTCTCTATCTATAAGCACAAAAAACACTATTCTCTATAAATCGGCATTTTCCTTTCATCTCTTCTTTATGGACATCCGATCCGGACAAGCCGGGTTTTCACTATTCGGATGGTGCGGCCTATCGGCGTGATGATACCATCTTCCTGTCCTCCTTCCCGCCACGCGCTCATGCTGCTACGGCAGCACCATCAAAGGGATGAAAGATCGGAAGCTTTCGAGAAAAGGTTTAATATATGTTAGCCCGAAATTCCCTATATGGACTATAATATATAGCCTTGCATCCCTTCCGCATATTGTGGCCCGAACTGGATTGATCTAATCAGTCGATAGTGTGAGATATTTATAGATTTTGGGAGGAAATAAGAAGGGAAAAGAAAGTTTATGGAGAAAAGGTTTTATTGATGACATGAACTCATCTCAACTTAATGGGGGCATTACATCTGACCCAGGGAAAGATGGTTCAACTAAATTGGGCGAGATGGCTTGGCCAAATCAAGGGGATGCCTTCATTTAAGCTGGGGGGAGGTGGTCGACGAGAAGGGAAATAGTATGGCTCAGAAGGAGATATGGCATGATCCTGGGTATCACGGTGATATCAGTGGTTAAGATTCTCCATCAACCCTTACCTAAGGAAAAAGGAGGGCCACATCTATGTCGAAGTGGTTGAGATCACTGGTGTTCGTTGTTGTGCTTGGGAGTCTGATTCTAGGTCTTGCATCTATCTCCTTTGGACAGGGTGTACCTGTCCCTTTTGAGTATGCCACTCTTCAGGAATACCAGAAAGCTACCGGAAAGAAGATAGCCCAGTTTGGCGAAGCCCCCATGCTGGCAAATCTGGTAAAGCAGAGGAAACTCCCTCCAGTAAAGGAAAGACTGCCAGGAAACCCTAAGGTCATTGTACCGGTGGAGGAAATAGGTCAATATGGAGGGACCTGGCATCGCGCTTGGCTTGGGCCATCTGATGCCTGGGGGCCGCGCAGGCTCATGGTTGAACAGATAATTCAATTCAACGCAGATGGTACAAAAATCATCCCCAATATAGCTGAAAGCTGGGAAGTATCCGAGGGAGGTAAAACCTTTACCTTCAAGCTGAAGAAGGGAATAAGATGGTCTGATGGGCATCCATTTACTGCCGATGATATAGTGTTTCAATATGAGGATGTTCTCTTAAACAAGGAGCTTACCCCCGTGTTCCCTGATTGGCTTACCATAGCTGGGAAGCCGGTGGTAATTGAAAAGGTAGACGACTACACGGTGAGGTTCCGCTTTGCAGCTACTTATGGACTGTTCCTCTATCAATTCGCCGACAAGAGCGCGGATCTCTATGCCCCCAAACATTATATGAAGCAATTTCACCCACGTTATACCCCAATGGAGAAATTAAAACAACTTGCGAAGAATGCGACAGGGACCGAAAACTGGTTCCAGCTCTATCAACTGAAGAGTGATAATTGGTGGGTGAATAATCCAGATTACCCCACTATTTGGGCGTGGAAAGCCGTCTCACCTCCAACCGGCACGCAGTTTATCATGGAGCGTAACCCCTATTATTGGAAGGTAGATACTAGGGGGAATCAGCTTCCTTATATTGACCGCATATCCAATATTTTGGTAGAAAATGTGGAGATGCTGAATCTTAAGGCCCTAACTGGAGAACTGGATATGCAATGGCGATATATGCAGCTTGAAAATTTCACAGCCCTGATGGAAAACAGGGAAAAGGGGGATTACCGGATACTCAAGTGGAGAGGTGCCAGGGGGGCCAACCCCGTGATCTACCTTAACTATACGTGCAAAGATCAAATCCTGAGGAACATCTTCCTGGATGCTCGATTCAGGAAGGCCCTTTCCTTGGCCATCAACAGGGACGAGATCAATGAAATAGCTAACCTCGGGTTAGGTAAGCCTCGGCAGGCATCCCTTATCCCGGGTGTTCCATATTACTCTAAGGAATGGGAGAAGGCATACGCTGAATACGATCCTGAGAAGGCTAACAAGCTTCTGGATGAGATGGGGCTAACCAACCGAGATAAACAGGGATTTAGGCTGCGTCCCGATGGCAAGACGCTGGCGTTGACCATCGAATATACAGCGCGGTTTGGACCCTGGACAGAGACTTTTAATCTGGTGAAGAAGTATTGGGAGGATATAGGAATCAAGGTAGCTCTAAAACTCGAAGATAGTTCCTTGTGGACAACGCGGAGAGATGCAAATGAACTAGAGGTAACCGGATGGCAGATGGATAGCCAGGCTCCCTGGCTTGCGGAAGGGACATGGCTTGTGCCTACAGGGAATCCCAGATATTGGGGGACTGAATATGCAAGGTGGGTCGAAACTGGAGGAAAGGCAGGGGAAAAGCCAGAGGGAGACATGGCTAAGATCCTGGAGCTTTGGGATAAAGTAAAAAGAACCATCGATGAGAAGGAGCGGGATAAGCTCATTGAAGAGATCATCGGCCTTCATATTAGGAATATCTGGCTCATAGGCACGGTAGGGGAGACCCCCGATCTGGTCGTAGTAAAGAACAACTTCCGGAACGTTCCATCAGAACTCATCGCCGATGGGACCTTTGACACCCCGAGAAATGCTGAGCCGCAGCAATTCTTTATCAGGCAGAGGTAACGCTCCAGGGCGAGGGTGTTGTCGAGCTTGATGGCGGAAATGTAGATGTCAATGGGGCTTTGGGGCCCGTGCGCGCTACGCCCCATATAGGCGTACGGGCCTTATTTTTCCTGGACGAGTGGAGGTGGTGTCTTGTTTCAGAGTGAGGGTAGACGCTAGTGCCGTGCTGGCGGCCTCATTAGCTCGGTCAGAATGTCCTCGCGCGGTGAATAAGAGAATAGATGGGAGGTTTCGGAAATAATGGGAAAATGTTCTAATATGCTTGTATTCGCGCTCGCTTTCATCAGTATGATCCTGGTCATTTCGCCCGTTTCCTTTGGCAAGAAGGTCCCTGTTCCTTTTGAATACGCTACTGTTCAGGACTATCAGCAGATCACCGGGAAGAGAATAGCGCACTTTAATGAAGCTCCGATGCTCTCTCAACTTGTGAAGCAGGGTAAGCTTCCTCCAATAAAGGAGAGGCTGCCTCAGGATCCCAAGGTGATCGTCCCGGTAGAAGAGGTGGGCCAGTATGGCGGCACCTGGCGTCGAGCATGGCTCGGACCGTCTGATGCCTATGGGCCCTGGAAGCTGATGGAGGAAACGATAGTCCAATACAATGCAACCGGCACGAAGATTGTCGCTAATATCGCGGATAGGTGGAGCATGTCAAAAGACGGCAGAGTTTTCACATTCCATTTGAGGAAGGGAATAAAGTGGTCTGATGGAGAACCATTTACAGCTGATGATATCTTGTATCAGTTTGAAGACGTGCTATTCAACAAAGACCTTACCCCCACATTCCCCAAATGGCTTACGGCAGGCGGCAAACCCGTAGAGGTCGAAAAGGTGGATGATTATACGGTAAAATTCAGCTTTGCCCAGCCATACCCGCTTTTCCTCAACCAGTTCGCCATACAGAGCCATGCGCTCTATGCCCCGAAGCACTATATGAAGCAATTCAATCCCAAGTATACGTCTGAGGCCAAACTAAACGAAAGGGCAAAGGCGGCTGGTTTTGCCAGCTGGTATCAGCTGTATCTGGCAAAGGAAGATGCCTGGTGGGTAAATGATCCTGACAGGCCCACTATTTGGGCATGGAAGGCCGAGAATTCGCCTACCAGCCCTCAATTTAGAATGGTGCGCAACCCATATTATTGGAAGGTTGATACTGCGGGGAATCAGCTGCCTTACATAGACACTATAGTCAATATCCTTACCGAAAACGCGGATATGGTCAACCTCAAAGCCATGACCGGGGAGTTGGATATGCAATGGCGTCATATCCTTGCAAGCAACTACACAGTTTTCATGGAGAATAGGGACAAGGGCGATTACCGGGTGATTGTCTGGAAATCTGCGCAAGGCTCGAACCCGACCATCTGTTTCAATCTAACCTGCAAAGATCCGGTTTTGCGTAAGCTTTTCAATGACGACCGGTTCCGGAAGGCCCTTTCCATAGCCATCAACAGGGAAGAGATCAATGAACTGGTCTTTTCCGGGCTTGCTGTTCCGAGGCAGGCATCACTCATACCTGAGGTGCCATACTACTCGCCTGAATGGGAAAAAGCATGGGCACAGTATGATCCGAAAAAGGCCAATGCTATGCTGGATGAGCTAGGCCTCGTGAAAAGAGATAAGGACGGCTACAGGCTGCGTCCGGATGGTAAGAGGCTGGCTGTTACTATTGAATACATGCAGGCTATCGGCTTTGCCTCAGATGTGTGTGAGCTTATCAAGCAGTATTGGGAGAATATCGGGGTCGCGACCGCTCTCAAAGTAGATGAGAGATCTCTCTACACCGCAAGGAGACAAGGGAATGAGACGGAGATAACCATAGAGGGCATGTCTGCCCAGGTGCCGTTCCTAACGGAGAGTAAATGGATAATCCCATCTACTACGCTTGATCACTGGGGCATAGAGTACGCGCGATGGTATATCACCAATGGGAAGGCCGGAGAAAAGCCACCTGCGGATATCGCCAAGCTTTTTAACCTGTGGGATCAGATAGGGGCAACGGTGGACGAAAAGAAGAGGGATGAGCTCGTAAATGAGATGATCGATCTCCATATCAAGAATATCTGGTTCATAGGGACTGTCGGAATGGCTCCCACTATCGCCATTGTCAAAAATGATTTCAGGAACGTTCCTGAGGGAATTCTGGACTGCAGCTTGAATACTCCGAGGCATGCGGAGCCATCGCAGTTCTTCATAAAACAGAGGTAGATGTCCTTGTCGCCGCGGCTCTCTTTACAAGGGGCCGCGCTCACATATCTTGATTTGCAGATCCTGCGCATTCAAGCCTATATGGCCGGCTCATGGCGGCGGTGGAGGGGTAAGAATGAGTCAAGACAATGAAATTCTGAAGTCAACAGAAGAGATCTGGGTTGTACCTGGTTTTCATTCAGATGTTGTTTGGATAGAGGATCAGCGAGACTATGCCATCGTCCTCATAGGGGACGCGGACCAGAATATCCAGATTTGTAAGGCCGATCCGGACTACGGATTTTTCGTCCACGAACTCACCTACCTCAAGCCATATTATGATACATTTCCAGAAAACAGGCAGTTCCTCCGCGAGTTGATCCGCGACGGGAGAGTCGGCACTGGTGGATCTCACAGCCAGCCATCTGAGACCCTCATAGGGCCGGAGGGGATCGTCCGCAACATTATCTATGGTCGCCTCTTCCATGAAGGGGTTCTCGGTGACAAGCCCGTGATCTACATGCCCTGGGATGTATTCGGGCATACCGCGCAACTTGGCCAGATCCTGCGGAAGTCCAGGTTCATAGGGTGTATATGGTCCAAAGACATCCGGGGCGTCCAGCCTGTATTCTGGCATGTTTCCCTGGATGGCAGCAAGCTCCTATTCAAGAGGATGGAATACGGAGTGGTAGGCGCCGGTATCGAAGAGGAATTCATCCAGCTCTTTGAGGAGCGCTCCCAGGAGATCGCATCCCTTGGCCTCACATCAGATGTTCGCATAGATGCCGGAGATTTCAAGCCTCCTTCCGCTTGGCTTGTGGGTAGGTGCGCAGAACTTAAAAGAAGAAAGCCTAGATTCATCGTCTCCGGGACCGGTCATGAGGAATGGTTTAGAAAGGCCATTGATGAGATAGAAGAAAAAAGATTGAATATCCCCGTGACTGCTCGTGATTTTGAATATCATCACCAAGGAACCGGGGTCTCGAGAATAGAGTTCAAACTTTCCAACCGTATGGCCGAGAACACATTACTGAATGCTGAGAAATTCGCAACCATTGCCAATTACCTTGGGGCGGTTTACCCCGATAAGGCACTAGACAAAGCTTGGCGCCAGGTTCTTTTCAATCAACACCACGATGCCATGACAGGGCCCTTGTGCGACCGTTCTTATCTGGATCTGATGCTCGGTTATCGCGAGGCTCTCGAACTTGGCCATGAGGTCCTGGCGAATTCTCTTGATTACATAGGAAGCCATATCGATACTGCCATGTCAAATGCCGGGAAGATTCCCTTTGCGGTATTCAACCCATTGAACTGGAAACGAAATGATGTCTGCCAGGTCGCCCTTGAGTTTGAAGATGGGGTTGAGAATTTCGAGATAGTGGATCATGCGGGAAATAGTGTGTCATTCGATGTCTTGAACCTCAAGAAAGGTGAAAATGGCAAGATAACTTCTGCGAGCGTGGTTATTCTTGCGGAGGATGTGCCCTCTGTCGGATATAAGCTTTTCTATGCGGTACCTACAACAGGATGCCCGATGGGACCAATTGAGACTGATATCTCTGATGGCAATATCATCGAAAACGAGTATTTCAGGATCACCGTGGACCCCGCGCTCGGTGGAGGAATTACAAGCATTTATGATAAGGAAGCGCAAAGGGAACTGATTTCGCAGAAGCATGGCGTAAATGATAAGGATGGCGCTAAGGCACCTGGCAATGAGATTGTGGCTCTCTCTGAGGATCCTTACCGGCGCGAGCCTGCCTGGGAGGTCTTCACCACTGGGGGCAAGGTCTTCTCCAGAGATTACCCTGCGAAAGTCAGACGCTGCACGGGCCGCCTGATATCCAAGCTCATTATAAGCGGTGACATGAAAGATTGTGGGCGTTGCCAGGAGATCATCCTCTACAAGGGCATAAGAAGAATCGAATTCTCCACACGCCTTGAGAGATATTCGGGTGTCCACGACCTTTACGTTGTAACCTTCCCTACGACCCTCCAGGGTCTCGAACCGGTCTTTGAGGAGCGCTTTGGCGCTACTGTGAAGCGAAAGAGCAAGGGATATCTTGATTTCCGCACATTAAAATGGCAAAACCTCTCAGAATGTGGCGTGAGGCGATGTTATCAGTGGTTTGGCCTCGGGCAAAGCGGCATGGTGGAATGTGGGACTGAGGGGGAGGATGGGTATATCAGTGTCGCCATCGGCATGGTAGGTCTCGTCACAGGGCACGATCCGGAGGTGCTGCAGTCTGCATATAAGCTCCAGGAAGCTCTGGTGAAACGCGGAATTCCGGTTACTCCTTTCTTTGATGATCTCGATCTGGAGCGCAGGTTACAGCTGCCTTCTCAGGATTCGCGAATGCCCATGGCTGACCTCAATGAGGATTTGCCATGGGGGACTTCATTTCGTACTGCGCTGGACGTAGGAGGGGATAATAGCTACTTTCGGGATATATTCGATACCATTCCTGAGGATAAGAAAGAGTATTACCAGCAACAACTCAAGACCAGGGGTTTTGCCTGTCTTTTGGCTCTGGATCGCGCCATGCCGGAAGGCTGGCCTCCCCTGCCCGTCTTGCTCATCGGAGCAAACAGCCCGGAAGCTCTTAGGACATGTATTGATGGCATTGCCGCGGAGATCTCGCATGGGGTCGTCAGGCTGCCTGCGTTGGCCAACGCAACTGGCCAGGCAGCAAAGCCTGATGATTATGGAATGCTTCTTCTCAATGGCGGCAATGTCTTAGGTTCTGTAGAATTCGACAATACCCTTGTATTCTTCTTGATGCATACAACAGCCTGGGCGGCGACACCTTGGGGCAAGGACCGGTTGCCATATATGTTCATACCAGAAAGAAAGACACACCAGTTCTTCTATGCTCTATACCCTCACCAGGGGGACTGGCGCTCGGCTCATGCTTTTCGTGCGGGATATGAATACAATAATCCCCTTCTTGCAAGGCAGCTGGAACCCCATGAAGGGGCGCTCGGACCAAAGACTTCATTTGTGGAAATAGAGGGCGATACCCTGGTGATGACAGCCATGAAGCCAGCTGGGTTTGGGGTGGCGGCCCTGAGTGACAAGAAACTGGACAGCATGCAGGGGATAATAGTCAGGGCTTACGAAGCAACAGGGATTGAGGTCCGTGGCAGGATAAGGTTCTTCAGACCTCTTGCCGCGGCACGCAAGACAAATCTCCTGGAGGAGAACGAAGGGGATGTCGCGCTCTGCGATAGTAACTCCTTTGACGCGCGGTTTGGGCCTTTTGGTATAGAGACGTTTTGCATGATTCCCACGCTCCATCATTATTCCTCCATTAAAGGCACAAAACTTGGCAGGGAAAAGGAATCCATACAGCCCGTATACTTTAGATACTGGCAACATAATTCTGGCGCCGATCCCCTGGGATATTGCCCGGTCGGGGTGACCCTTCGAGGGAATGTGAAAACTGGAGTCCACATTCGTCAAGGCGGCGTCAGCGTTAATACGATACAGGTAGCGATAGTGAATGATTATGTGGATCGCCGCGTAAAGGGCGAGGTGCAAATCATCGCCCCTGAAATGTGGAAGCCGTATCCTGATATTGTGGAATACAATCTTGAACCGGGGGGCCATTTAATAAAGGACGTGGTCATAGCTTTCATTACCGACAGGAAGTTTAGCTATCGCCCCCAGCCAGCGAAGGGAATCATAAAGGCGCGATTGGTTCATGATGGTCAGGTGATCGAGGACATCCTGGAAGTAGGCGGAGAAAGCCTGGTCGATTGGTATGCGAAACTGGATGAATCTGCAAGGGAGATCATTGTGACTGTCTCAAATTCCAATCAGGATGAGATTTCCGGTGAGGTGTCCATGGTATCCCCAATGGAGTTGTGGCCGGATGACATTGTGGGCCGAATATCCCTGGGAGGGGTACTCCCTATGAGGCAAGGATTCACGCTCAGAGGCAATAGTTCTACGGAACTCCGGTTCAAACTGGATATCCCCGCATTGGCGGGTAGTGAGTTGCCGGGCGCGGCCTGGGTCATCGCCAAGCTTGCCTACCATGGCAAAGTAGATTATAAGCCTGTCTTCGGAAATGCCATTACGGAATCAGAGTAAGGCTGAAAAAGCGCCGGAGATGCGCTATCACGGTTCGCATATTAAAAAACGTTTTGTGAGGTTGAATATTGATCGATGCCTACCATAAAAGATGTGGCAGCGGAAGCTGGAGTTTCTATAGCTAGCGTTTCTAAAGTCTTAAACGACCCTCATTATGGTTCTTTGAAGACCCGGGCTAAGGTTCTGGAAGCCATCAAGAAACTGGGATACAGGCCCAATAATATAGCCCGCAGTATGGTGATGGGCAAGACAAATATGATCGCTCTGGTGATTCCAGATGTCCGGAATCAATTTTTTACAGTGGTGGCGCGGGGTGTTGAGGATGTGGCGAGTAAGTATGATTATAGGGTCATGCTTTGCAACACCGATGAAGATGCTTTAAAGCAGCAAAAATACCTTGAGGTATTTCAAAGCAAGGTTGTGGACGGATTTATAATCGCAGTCGCGTCCGAACGCGACCGGTACCTTGAGAAAGTCGACAAAGGCAGCATCCCTTTCGTTCTTATCGACCGCGTCTGCGAGGGAATTCCTGTGGATGCGGTGCTGCTAGATAATAAAGGCGGAGCATATAGGGCTACAACCCATCTGTTGCAACTCGGGCATAAAAGAATAGGCTTCATTATGGGAAAACAGGATACTCTGCCAGGGCGGGAGAGACTGAAGGGTTACCTGGAGGCGTTGAGGGAATCCGATCTTGAGCCGGATGAAAATCTTATAAGAGATGGCGGATTTACCATAGAAGGGGGATATGACGCGACCCGGGCGGTCATCGCTGCAAGACCTGCGCCCACCGCTCTTTTCGTCTCCAATAATGCCATGACCATAGGATGTCTCAGGGCTATTTCAGAAGCAGCGATAAAAATCCCCGATCAACTTGCGGTGGTGGGATTTGACGATTCCGAATGGGCGGAATTTTTTACTCCGCGCCTTACCGTTGTGAGGCAGCCAGCATATACAATGGGAACCATAGCAGGAGAGATATTGTTTCAGAGAATATTTGGGAACGCCCCACAGGAGAGACAGGAGATCATATTGAAACCCGAGCTGGTTATTCGAGAATCTTGCGGGGCTGCGCTGAAAGGTGTTGCGCATAAGCTCCGGTTTAATTCGTTATAGTCAGGCGACAATGAATGTAAATGAATGTAGACAGAAGGGAAGGGATAGGTTCATGTATTCAAAACAGCTGGCGCATTGGCGTCTTGGGCCAAAGACAAGGATCGTGCTGGGAGTCAGCCCGATACGCCCTGTAGAGAGAGGCGCCTTGTATCTTCAGGCGCAGGTGGAGAATCGTTGCGGATGGCGCTGGGAGATCGTGAAAGGTGAAAAGCCTTTGCCGGGGGATATCTCACTGGGCATTTTGGGCGATGGCACGACCTCTTCACCCATTGTTCCCGAGCACCCGGAAGAAATCACCCTGTGGTCCGGAGGCGACCCATCTGCCCCGCAGGTGATCGCGCTGGCTGGCGGGCCTTCAGTAGCGATGGCGGCAGCCGGGAAATTAGCGCGTTCTCTGGATCTCAGACCGGGATTTGCCGGGATTCCCAGCCTATCTTTACGCGAGCGGGCGGCATTCCCAGTGCGTGGCCACACATTCGCCAATCATAAACAGAACAATACTTATGACAAATGGGACTGGGAGCATTGGGAAGAATACCTGACCGAGATGGCTGCATGGGGGAACAACATTGCTATTCTGTACCCGCTTCATCCCACCAGGTGGACAGGTTCCCTGCCTTTCGATGATCCTCCGTGGTTTGATACTCCTGAGCGAGAAAAGGAATTTTACAGGCAGATCGAAATTCAGCTCAAGATTCCCCAGTTGTGTCATGAGCTTGGCATGCGCTACGGAATCTGGGCGCCAGTAAATGATATATTCCCAGAAGAAGTAAAACGCAATCCTGACCTCACCAAATACGGAAATTCATTTGTATGCCCTCACATTCCGGAAGCGCGCGAACGCATACGGGCATTTCGCGAGAGGTACTTTTCTATGCTTCCCTCCATAGACGTGTTATTCCTTCCTTCGAAAGATGATGGCGGCTGCCCCGGATGTGAAGATTGCACCCCCTGGGGTCCGACGTATTTGGAACTGGTGAAGGAACAGGCGGAACAAGTGAGACGTTATCACCCTGATTGCAAGATCTGGGTTGCCCAGCAGGGGCTCACCGCGCCTGAGACCCAACTGCTCGTCGACTGGCTGGATCGAGAGCGCCCTGATTGGGTAGAGGGGGTGGCATATGGGCCCTTTAGCGAACTCATGACCTTTGACGATCCCGATGGTGAGGGAGGGGAGCTTTCCCTTGAACGGTACTGGCGCACCGGCCTTATTTCTGGTCCCGTCAGTCGCCTGAGAGCGGCATTGCCGGGACAGTATCGCCTGATTCTTTATCCTGACGAGGCTCATACCTTCGCGTGCCAGTACCCGGTAATAGGCATGGATCCTGCCGTTCAGTATGTTTGGAGCCGGGAAGACGGACCGGCTCCGCGTCCAAGAGAAATGGCATCTAAACACGCAGCCACCTGTGTGGTGGGCGATGGCTCTATTCCATATTCTGAAGGCAATACTGATGACCTCAACAAATTCATCTGGTCAGCAAGGGACTGGAACCCCGATCTCACGGGCGAAGAGATCGCGGCAGAATACGCCCGATGGTTCTTTGGCCCAGACTGCGCTGAGGAAGCGACGGCCATGATACTCAAGATCGAGGAAATTCTGAATGCGCCGCTATATGGCAATACAAAGGTCAAGGAGGCTCGTCAACTGCTGAATACATGCGAGAGTCGGGATCCCCGTCTTCTGGACAACTGGCGATGGCTCAACCTGCGCATAGGGGTTTTGATGCTTGACCATATTCAGCAGGTATTGGAACGCGACAGGTGGCTTGTTGCGACCCTTCGTTACAGAGTGGCATCATGGCGCAGTGCGCTGGATCCCACTCCCGGTTTGCGGCGGACCATTCATTACCTTGAGAGGATATTTGGCGAGACTGACGGCTTGTTGCAGGAAATCGTCTGGACGCGGAATAAACTCTTTAATATGCAAAAGCTAGCGATCCGCGGTGTGGCAAAGCTTCAGAATAGCTACATGAAGCTGGATGTTCTTCTTAATCGATGGAAGGAGCTTTTGCAACAGATAGAGAGGGGTGAACTCGCCACTTTCCCTGAGAGATATAAAGCTATCGTTCTATCAATGTCGGAGACAGAAAATAGCATTCGCATGGCCACGCGCGGTGTGCCGCTGGTAGATCATGTTCAAGAATTCGCATGGGAGAAAGGGGCTACAACATGGCAGTGGTAAATGGGGGCCGGCTTAAGCAGATCATGGCTTCAGGCCGGGCTGTACTTGGGGGCACCGTATCTGTGCCCTGTCCTGCAACTGCGGAAGTGTTGGGGTACTGTGGTTTCGATTTCCTGTTTGTAGATATGGAGCATACATCCATTGGCACGAGGGATTTAGAGGAGATCTGCCGGGCGGCTGAGCCTACAGGCGCAGTGACGATCGCGAGGCTGCCTGATTCTAACCAGAGCACTATCCTTAAGAATCTCGATGTTGGGCCAGGAGGCATTCAGGTGCCACATGTGGAAAGTCGGGAAGAGGTCCAGGACATAGTCCGTTCAGCCCGCTATTATCCTGTGGGCATGCGTGGCATGTCAGCCCCGCGTTCTTCCAGGTATGGGCTTGATCTTCCTGACTACTATCGCTGGGCTAACGATGAGACTCTCCTTGTGGTCATGATCGAGTCCAAGGAGGCTGTGGCGAAAGCGGATGAAATCTGCAGTGTTCCCGGGATCGATGTGGTATTTGTGGGAACGTCTGATTTGTCACAGAGCCTTGGGATACCAGGGCAGACGAATCATCAGATGGTTCATGACGCGCTTGATGTTGTATTGGCAGCGTGCCGGAAGGCCGGGATATTTGCCGGAACAGTGGCTCGAAATGCACAGGAGGCGCGGGAATTAACTGATAGAGGTTTCAGGTATCTTCAACTCCCATCTGATATGCGTTTCATCCTTGATGCAGGCCGGGCTATGGTCCGGGAGATCCGGGGCGCATGACGAGATGGTAGGGTCATGGCGGCCAGCCTGTTATGTGAGGAGGAGACTTGATTCTATCAACCTGTAGTCTACGAGTATTGGGCGCCATTCAATTATGATAACATCAAGGTTGAGCTGGGGAGGACAGATCTATACATAGGCGCTGAATACAATCCCGATGGGGTCGAATTGGATGTTCCTCCGTATGGCGCTATAACTGTGGTGGAAGATGAGCCTATAATAGCGGTTACCGTGATAGGCAGCGCATGCGTGGCTCCTGGTTTTGTCTTGATCCAGGCTGAACCTGTAGAGTGGAAGTTCCCCCGGACTGGCGTCAAGATGAAAGTAGATGGGCTCTGGGGTGAGCACATCCGCATTGAGCCGTGGAAGAGGGGCGTCCATGAGGGGTGGAGCTATGCGGGATTGAGCTCGGCTCATTTTGAACTGCCGGAATCTAAGAAAGTCACTATTATGGCGGGGAGTTCGATGGATATTGCCGAAATAGACGTCAAGAACATGAGGCACGATGCCCATTATGCTGTTCGGATAATCAGGGTGACGGTCAAGCGTCCCGTCAGTTAGGACCAGCGTGTTCCGTAACCCTTGGGCTTTCCCCCCCTGGCATTTTGCACTACAGATCCCCTTGCGGCATATCGCGAATTAAAGCTATTATGTATTTAAATGGAGTGCCCAGACAAGCAGACAGTTTTCGCTTATTCAGGTGAAGATAGTGGAGGCTTTGCCGTGGCTGAATGCCGCCGCGCGCAAAATGAAATACAATTTGGCAGGGGGAATCGAAATGCGTCATAGAGTGACCCTTATCCCCGGGGATGGGACAGGTCCAGAATTAATGGATGTAGCAGTTAAGGTGCTTGAGGCCACCGGAGTCGAGTTTGACTGGGAT
>JABLXA010000039.1 GCA_013178415.1 Bacillota bacterium
ATTTGACCTCCCTCGTTTACTCAGGCTTGCAGGTTTCGGTACGGACATATATGTGCGGCAAAGGCCCGCACAGGGGGCGGGGTTGGAAAATACCTAGCTGGAAGGCGCTACCTGCGAAATATGGGTTAGTAGTTAACACTGTCCGCCGGAGACAATGCTCGTGGTTAAACTTACGACCATGTCTTCACCGGCTTCATCATCTGGGGCAATATACCGGACGCCTCATAGATAGCTAGATGCTCAGGATTCAGCTACCAGAGGATCAGTAGGGGCCATGTCAATCGAGCTTATGCAGATGGAAAATGTGTCTAGCTGGGCTTTTGCCTTACCCGACACCTCAAAATCATTAAGAATCAGGCCAGGGGTGCGGGAGTTGGGCTAGCCAAATCTAATTCCTAGGCTCCGCAGCATCCCAAATGTATCGATATATGGAACATGAAATGCATCACAAACATTCGGGATCGGGACCTTCCTTTTGGTCTCGTGATTGAGCTGCTCGTGTGTAACGACCTCATGGCCATGAACTCTTGCATACGCGACCAACCAACCATCTGCCCCGCTGGCAAATGCTGCTTTGGCAGTATCAGAAAACTGACCATGTTCGTAGACCCATTGCATAATTTGCTTATATGCTTCGATGACACTAACTTCATCCGTAGAGGCAAACCAATTATGAAACTCCCCGCTCACCCATGCTGCAAAGTCATCGTTGCCTTTTATGAGTTCGTCCCTTACGCGATCAATACTGCATACTCGCCCGGCTGTGGCATGGTCCAACAGGGCCTGCCAGAAGGCCGGGACAAGATCGAAGGCATAGTACCTACGGGCCGCTTCGATGAATACGTTGGCGTCAAGTAAGTATGGGCGGTTCACTATTGCTGCAAGCCTCCGGAATCAAGCAATTGTGCATACTGCGCAAAAGTCTTTCCATAAAGTCCTGTCAACTGGTAGGCTTCACGGTAAAGAAGCCTACCCTCCCTGGTGGCACGCACTACAGCCCTGGCAAAACGCAAGCCAATCCGTACATTCTGTGTTGCGTAAAAATCCCCACCTCCATAACTTTGAGCAGCAGTACGATACTCGCTATCTCGGTAGGTCTGGTAAAACTCAAGGAACTCGTCCCTTGTGATAAGCGAAAGATCCAGAGCCCTGCGCGCAATAACCAGTTCACTTACCTTGAACTGGCGTGCAGCCTGCTGATAGGGATTGTCCTCGTGACGAATAGAAGCCCATTTCTCATGCAGCTCGGACGCCGGCACAAGAAACTCTGCAGCCACCCGATTGCATGCCTGTTCAATCTCATCATTTGCAGGCTGAAGTTCACGCAAATCAAACACTGCGCTCCTTCCGAACCATAGATGAGCCAATTCATGCGCCAGAGTAAACATCTGCGCCGCCTTGCCGTCAGCTCCATTTACGAAGACCAATGGGGCGTATTCATCAACAAGAACAAAACCGCGGAACTCACTTACATCCAACTTTCGGTGCGTGTTATTTCCAACAATCCCGTTAATGACAACAAGGATACCTGCTTCTTCCATGCTCTTCTGCAATTTCCTCAGCGCCTCAGTCCAGGTCGTCTGCCTAGCCGCCCATTCTTTATTGAGGCCAAGCGCCTGTCTCATATCCTGAGCAAGTTCGCCCGGTCCGTCTTTAACTCCTGCCGATCCTACAAAGGCTAAACGCTCTGCTCCCTGTTCAATAAGATACTCGCGCATCCATTCCTGACGCCGTTGCATCATTTGCATAGTCTCCAAAAGGTCGGGACTTGGTGGAAGTGCGACCTGGCTGTTGGAAGTGCGGAAGTAAGGAATAGGCAGCCGTTCCTCCGGCGGTTCTGGGAGGAAAAAATATCCTAGTGGCGTTGAAGTCGCCCTGGCCAGCTGTTCGAGTTCTCGCAATGTCGGCCGATCTTGACCATTGAGCCATCTGATGAGCTTAGGAAATCTCTCCTCGATCTCGGAGCGCCTGGTCGAGCGATTGAGCGCCCAACGCAGGACAGCCGGACTTATGCCTATGCCGCCCATGATATAACCTCTTCCTACAAAAGCGTAAAAATTGACTGTGTAAACATTATCGCATTAAAGTATAAATGGATCAATCAACTTCCTGGTCGAATTCTGTAAAGGGAATTCCCAGAAAACCTCTGGGATAACCATTCACCGTGAACTGAAAATAGTAGCGCAGGCCCTTGCCACCCAATTTACCCAGATAGGGCAAGAGAAGCATCGCATCGGCATTAGCTTTTCACCCAATCCTTGCAGAGCACTTCCGCCTGCTCCAATACGAGCTCGGTCGCCCGGGCCTGTTTATCCGGCGGGTAGCCGTACCGCCGGAGAATTCGTTTAATCATTACACGCATTTGGGCGCGGACGTTTTCCCGCAGGGTCCAATCAATTGTTAGGTTGTTCCGCACGGTGCGGACCAGTTCCTGGGCGATAGTCCGCAGAGTGGCGTCTCCTAGAACCTTCACGGCGCTGTCGTTGACCCCCAAGGCGTCATAGAAAGCGACCTCGTCTTCGGTCAGCCCGAGCTTTTCACCGCGCCGGCCAGCCTCCCGCATCTCCCTAGCCAGCGCGATGAGTTCTTCGATGACCTGTGCTGTCTCGATAGCACGGTTGTGATACCGTTTGATCGATTGCTCCAGCATTTCGGCAAAGGATCGAGCCTGAATGATGTTCTTCTTACTACGCGTCTTGATCTCGCCTTCCAGCAGTTTGCGCAGCATTTCCACGGCCAGATTGCGATGTGGCATCCCTCGCACTTCCGCCAGGAATTCATCTGAAAGGATAGAGATATCAGGCTTCTTTAGACCTGCGGCGGCAAAGATATCGATGACTCCATCCGAGGCCACCGCCCTCGATACAATCTGGCGGATGGCATGATCCAGCTCATCGGGGCTGCGCTGTTCGCCGGTCACGCTCTTACTCAAGGCCGCTTTCACTGCCTGGAAGAAGGCCACATCGTCCCGGATTTCCAAAGCCTTTTGGTGCGGAACGGCCAACGCAAAAGCCCTGGACAGTGCCGTTACGGCCTTCGCCAGCCGATTCTTGCCATCATCCTGCTGGAGTACGTGTTCCTGAGCAGCAGGAATCATGGAGAGCCTTTCCTGTGGCCCACCGCGCTTCCAGGAAGACCAATCAAAGCCGTGAAAGATATCGCAACAAACCTCATACTCCCTCAGCATCACCGCCACCGCCTCTCCCTGGTCGATGGCCGTCTGCCCCTTACCTCCGCTTTCTGTGTAGGTAGCCAGTGCTTCCTTTAGCTCATGGGCCAGACCCAGGTAATCCACCACCAGGCCGCCGGGCTTATCCTTGAATACCCGGTTCACACGGGCGATAGCCTGCATCAGCCCGTGCCCCCGCATAGGTTTATCCAGGTACATCGTGTGCAGACAAGGAACGTCAAAGCCAGTCAGCCACATGTCACGGACAATGACGACCCTGAATGGGTCAGCTGGATCCTTGAATCTCTTGGCTAGTTCTTCACGCCGGGATTTGTTGCGGATATGTTGCTGCCATTCCGCCGGATCCGATGCTGACCCGGTCATCACGACCTTCAGGACGCCTTTATCATCGCCATCATGGTGCCAGCCGGGCCGGATTCGGACGATAGCGTTGTAAAGATCCACACAAATCCGGCGACTCATACAGACCACCATGGCCTTGCCATCCATGGCCTCGAGCCGGCGCTCGAAGTGGTCGACTATATCCTGGGCGATCAACCTGATGCGTTTTTCAGTGCCTACCAGGGCCTCCAGTTGCGCCCACTTAGTCTTAAGCCGTTCCTTATGCTCGACCTCTTCGCCTTCAGTGACTTCCTCAAAGTCCTTGTCCAGCTTTGGCCGCTCGGTCTCATCCAGCTCCAGCTTGGCAAGACGGCTCTCATAATAGATGGGAACTGTCGCCCCATCCTTTACTGCCCGTTCGATGTCATAAACGCTTATATAGTCGCCAAATACCGCTCGGGTGTTCTTATCCGTCAACTCGATGGGTGTGCCGGTGAAGCCAATGAAGGAAGCATTGGGCAAGGCCTCACGCATATGCCGGGCGAAGCCATCGATAAAGTCGTACTGGCTGCGGTGAGCCTCGTCGGCAATGACCACGATGTTGCGCCGGTCGGATAATAGCGGATAATGATCCTCGCCTTCCGTCGGGAAGAACTTCTGCACGGTGGTGAACACGACGCCGCCTGACGCGGTGCGTAGAAGGTCGCGCAAGTGAGCCCGGCTCTCCGCCTGAACAGGCTCTTGGCGCAAGAGTTCGTGGCATCGGGAGAACGTGCCGAAAAGCTGGTCGTCCAGGTCATTCCGGTCAGTGATGATCACTAAAGTTGGGTTCTTCATCGCTGGTTCCAGTATCACGCGCCCGGCATAGAATGCCATAGTCAGGCTCTTGCCCGAACCCTGGGTATGCCAAATAACCCCAATGCGTTGGTCACCGGGCTTTGCGTCACGCTGACCTTTGACAAAATATGTACCTTCCTCTTCATACCCCAGCCAGGGAGGAGATGACGTTGCACAGGCGCGAATAGTCTCAGCCAGAGCCACATTCACAGCGTGGTACTGATGATATCCAGCCATTTTCTTCACGAGCACCCCGCCACCCATGTCTTCAAACACAATAAAATAATGAATTAGATCCAAGAATCGTCGCCGGTCGAATACTCCCTTCAGAAGCACCTCAAGCTGAGATAGCGTTTCCGCAGCTAGTTCCCCGCCTTCGATGGTCCGCCACGGCAGGAACCATTCACGGCCTACCGTCAGGGTGCCGATACGGGCTTGCGTACCGTCGGAGACCACTAGAGCCTCGTTATAGGCGAAGAGCGATGGGATTTGCTGCTTATAAGTCTGCAACTGATTAAAGGCCGACCAGATGGTGGCGTTTTCGTCAGCAGCGTTCTTCAGTTCAATGACAGCCAGCGGCAGACCATTGACGAAAAGGACAATATCCGGCCGCCTCTCATAGCGATCCTCCACGACTGTGAACTGGTTAACGGCCAGGAAATCATTGTTCTCCGGGTTGTCATAGTCAAGCACACGAACAAGATCGCCCATTATGGAACCATCTGTCCGCTGATACTCCACCGGCACGCCCTCAACCAGGTACCGGTGTAGAGTATGATTATCCGCAACCAACGAGGGCTGGTCTAGCCTCGTGAGCTTACGAAACGCCTCCTCCAGAGCATCCGCCGGTACCTGCGGATTGAGCTGCTGAAGTGCTTGCCGCAGGCGGCGCTTCAGGACGACTTGCCGATAATCCTCGCGCTCAGCCTGCAGTTCACCTGGCGCAATCTCCGGCCCGGAAAGGATAACGTAGCCGAGGCTTTCTAGCCAGGCAAGGGCGGCCTGCTCGACGGTGGATTCGGTAAAACCGGAATTAGTCATGCGACAAGCTCCTCCCTCACATCCTCCCGCTTGCTCCAGGGAATTGGACGTACACCATAGTTTCTCAACGCCTCAAGAATATCGGTTGAGACTGACTGTTCTGAGTCATTGAGAAAGGCGTAAGCCCTTGAATCTGTGGGTCGAACTTCTTTCGTATCGATCCATGCAAACGCGAAAGCCTGGGCGGTGTCTCGACTCGGGCGATTAATGGCGCGGAGAATCCGCTCTGGTTGGCGACGCGATCTGGGGATCACGAAATCGAAAAGGTGATCATAGCCACTTTTGCCTGTAAATTTGACCTTAGGGGTGTAACGCACGTCATGGAGGTCGAGCCAGGCTACCACATCCTCGTAAAACAGGTTGGCCACCACTGGCGCCGACAAATAAAACATATCATTGATGGCCAGGATCGCCTGCACGAGATTATGCTTACGCAATGCAAAATTCTCAGGTGAGGCGTGTACCTCCAGCGAAGTATCATGAAGCTGTACCCCAAAACCGTTCAAAGTCATCTTGAGTAATTCCTGGCGCCTCGGACTCTCAAGCTTTCATCCGCTTTGCTCCAGGTCCGTGATTGTAAAACCGTCGTCGGTCAATAAATAGCTGCTGTTTTCCTTCCGTACATAGATCTGAATATAGTCGTTATGGCGATCGAGATAGGGCGTCGTAATCTCGACCCATTGACCGACCTGGCGAAGCAGGGTCTTATCCCGTAGCCAGGCCAGGTAATCATCTACGAGTTTTTGGATCTCCTGAATCATAGAAATAACCCCCGCTCGATATGCGGCGGCTGCGTGATATTGCAGAACCGCATGAAGTCCTATTGCGTAAGATTCATATCGGCCATTATGTGCACCTCCCAACGATTCGCTCGGCGTCAGCGACGCGGAGTTCGCCGGAGATGAGCTTGGGCAATAGGGCGTCACGAAGGGCGGCGAGGGTTCGGGATTGCCCCATCGCAGACCTCGCTCGCTCAAACAAGGGGTTCACTACTCGTCCGAATATCTTGAAAACCAACGAGTCGATAGCTGGAGCGGCGAGCTGATAGTCGGCAAGGCTGTCTGAAGGTACACGCTGTCGGCCACTTGAACCGGTCATTCGCTGAATCGCAAATGTACGAAAATTATCATCCCGGGCGAGTAGATATGCAAAGACCGCTGGAATCGGCTCTCGTGGCCGAAGAACGATATACTCAGTTGATCCCCAGCCAACCTCCCCGTCCTTGAGAAAATCTACATAGGCAGTCTTGCCATTCTCCAGACATGGGGTAATCCGGGCGAGCAGCGTGTCTCCATTGATGAACTTCATTCCCGACCCCACCTCGCGATCAATCCAGGAGTCGGGAGCATGACTTCGTGTGGGCATACTTGCCATTTCCAGATACGGTGCGACGCTTCCTCTTGGGATGTGCCGCGGGGGATTGATATCGATGAGCGCTGGTAGAGAATATATGCTCCAGCCTCGCGGCACTTCACCAATTTCGGAGTCCTCAAACGAATCCGGAAACAGCTCGGCTATATGCGGAGCTAGTCCAGCTGGCTGCTGGCCAGCGGCCTTGGCGCGCACCGGATCGAAGTCTACGAACCATGACTTAAAGATCGCCTGCGCCATCGCCTCCAACGTTTGGTTCATCCGCCGGTTCAACTCGATCTTGTCGTCCAAGGCTCCCAGAATACAGGCGATGGCTTGCTGTTCCTTAAGTGGAGGCCAGGGAACGTTAAGCATTGAAAGGTCACTACCCCTGATGCCCGCTGCTGCCACCTGTTCTGCTATTGATATTACAGCTTGCCTCCCCATAGGAGATTGGTAGTAATAGTAATAGAACAATGGGTCCCCTTTATCAGGAGAGATTCGGGCTCTCATCAGATGACTTTCAAATGTGGTAGGCTCTTCTGCACCCAGAAAAATCGAGCACTTCCCTGCGCCAGAAAGTACCAGAGACTGACGGGCGAATAACAGATCGCCCGGTTCGAGAAGATAATGAGCTGCCTCATCGCTCGACAAAGGTACCCTGTCCCCCTCAATGTCATGAATTCTCGAATACGCGAAAAGTACACCCATATTTATCATGGTGACGCCTTGTCCACGCACACGTTTTGGCCGTGTTAGTCCGTTGCGTAACGGAACTGATAAAAGCTCCTTGAATGGGATGACTGGCCACTCACCCGCCATACCCGATCTCCTCCAGATTCGCCCAGATCGCCTTATCCAGCCGCTCCGCCTCTTCCATTTGCTTCCGCAACTCCGCCGTCAGGCGGGCCATTTTCTCCTCGAATGGCTCATCGTCCTCTTCAGTTTTAGCTGCGCCCACATAGCGGCCGGGGGTTAGGATATAGTTCTGTTGGCGGATCTCATCTATGGTAGCTGACTTACAGAAACCGGGAATATCCTCATAAGGTGGTAGCTCACGCTCCTCGGCCAAGGGCTGGGGCACACAGGCGCCGGCAGCGTCACGCTTAGCGCGCCAGGCGTGATAGGTGCCGGCAATCTTCTGAATGTCCTCATCCGTCAGTTCCCGGTGAACGCGGTCGATCATCGTGCCCAGCTTACGGGCATCGATGAAAAGCACATGGCCACGGCGGTCCCGGAAGCGCCCGTTCCTTTTATCACGGGCGATGAACCAAAGGCATACCGGAATTTGCGTAGAGTAGAAAAGCTGACCTGGCAAGGCGACCATGCAGTCCACCAGGTCGGCCTCAATGATATTCTTGCGGATTTCACCCACACCGGATTGATTGGATGACATGGAGCCGTTGGCCAGAACGAAACCAGCCAGACCGGTGGGGGCAAGATGATGAATGAAGTGCTGAACCCAGGCGAAGTTGGCATTAGAGGCCGGAGGGACACCATACTTCCAACGCTTATCCTCCTTGAGCAAGTCACCATGCCAATCGCTATCGTTAAAGGGCGGATTGGCCAGGACGTAGTCGGCTTTCAGATCAGGGAAACGGTCGTTGTGGAAGGAGTCGCCGTGTTCGATCTTCCCGTCAATCCCCCGGATGGCCAGGTTCATTTTAGCCAGCCGCCAGGTAGTATAATTGGATTCCTGACCATAGATGCTGATGTCGCCGATCCTGCCGCCATGGGCTTCGACGAACTTGTCCGACTGGACAAACATGCCCCCGGAGCCGCAGCAGGGGTCGTAGACCCGGCCCTGGTAGGGAGCGAGCATTTCTACCAGCAAGCGGACGACGCAGCGGGGCGTGTAGAACTGGCCACCCTTCTTCCCCTCAGCGCTAGCGAACTGCGCAAGAAAATACTCGTAGACGCGGCCCAAGATATCCTTGGAGCGGTTCTCCCGGTCGCCCAGGCCAATGTTACCGATGAGGTCAATGAGCTCGCCGAGGCGCCGCTTATCCAGACCCGGCTTGGCGTACTCCTTGGGCAGCACTCCCTTGAGCGATGGGTTATCACGTTCGATCGCCAGCATGGCCTCATCAACGATCTTTCCTATATCGGTCTGTCTGGCATTAGCCTGAAGCCGAGCCCACCGCGCCTCCTGAGGCACCCAGAAAATGTTGACAGCGCGGTATTCGTCAGGGTCCTCAGGATCCGCCCCTTCGCTACGCTGAGTCTCGAGTCTGGCATGCTGATCTTCAAAGGCGTCCGAGATGTACTTGAGAAATATCAGCCCTAAAACGACGTGCTTGTATTCAGCAGCATCCATGTTGGAACGAAGCGCATCCGCTGCCTGCCATAATTCCCGCTCGAAACCAAGATTTGCCCCATAATTATTCTGCTTCGCCACCACTTATCTCCTTCCAGACGAAAGACTCGCACCTCAAATGCTCGCCCTATTCCTCTGCAGTATGCTGGGTCACTCAACCTATATTGGATATCTTACCCTTATCGTAACTCCTGTTTCCATAGATAGTCAATGGGAACATGCGGGAATTGTTGTCGACCATAATAGAATCATTTTCACTGACTGTGGATGAAGGCGACCCCGCATGTTGCCTGCTGAGACTTGCGGTGATCTCGGGTAAACTGGGAAAATCGTATCATCTCGAGGTCACCTTGGACATCCTTCGCACTATTGACATCCGGTCCCGGGATTCCCCCGACAAGAACATTGGTACAAACATTCTATATCGGGATATATAAATCATCAAGTTCCGGGAAATAATGGTAAACACTAATGCCCAAATCATTGTATTTGAGGGTGGAGGTGCTGATAGCAAACTCTCTTTCAACTCTTCGATTATTGACCCAACTCAACACCTCATCATCTTGAGGATAAAGGCTTATGCACCTGTCACTAGTATATCTTCTTTCAAGATAAAGCGGTATGAGGGATGTTGAGATTTGCAGGACGTCCCTATGAAATGCCCCGCTGAAGTCATAGGGAGCAAGAGAGTGATCGTAATCATCACTTGGCATGTATCCCAAGAACCATGAGCTTTGGTTAACCAGTCTCTTTGCCCTCCACATTTTACTGCAGTTAAGAGCAAAATACAGTCCATATTCACTTGAGTGAGCCCTCCCGCGAAGGTAGCGAGCAACCTTTAGGTAGTTTGAGGGATTTGGATCAAATTCTAGGATAGAGTCCTGAGGCACCTTGAATACTGACAGGTAGGTATATTCACTATCTGATAGGCGGGCCCTTAAGATCGGCCTGCCATCACTGCTGGGTTTATTTTCTCCATAGAAACTCATTATCCCCATTTTTAAGGCCACTCCAATATTGGAGCTCACATCTAAAAACATGGCACTTCGCGAGTACTGCTGTCTTAAGGCTTGAAATAAGAATTGAATCAATTCACGGTCAGAACCGGGAAACCAACTACTGTAATTAGGATACAGTTCCTCTAGAATATCAGCAAAAGTTCTATTAACCATCCAATGGGAGATTGCGGGGTGTACTTTTCTCAGATCATCTACCATATGCTCAAATTGGTATGAATAAAGGCTCCCTCCAGGCTTCATAAAATACCTCGCAGCAGATGGGATAGGCGGCCAATTATGTTCCTGGCCCCTATAAAGAAAGAGCTGCCCCTTACTCTCTTCCTCTATTCTGCGGATTTCGTCCTCCAGAGCTTCGATGGTAACAATGGGCATGCGCACGCTGATCGCCTTTCCCGATACGTTTTTCTCTGCGCCTCTATACTGTCTCAACCTACTACTGAATGAATCCTGTACCGTGCTTTATTGGATTGTCATTGCACAGTAACCACCCTAGCCTACATGCTGCATCCTGCCGTAGATATCATATGGAAGTCCAGATGCAGATCTACCTGAATTGTCTTAACCTATGCCCGCTTGGATTCAGTGTCCCTGTAAATTGTAATAGTCATGGTTGCCGCCAATGCCATATCTCCCCATCCATTCCATCTATACCTTTTATTAGGCCGACATGCTTCGGCTTAATGGTTGGACCCTACCTGCCGATATACATACACATCCATCGCGACCCTCAACTGATACCCTCCCTTCACCATCTCAGCAGGCAGCCGGCTAAACGGCATTTCGTCATCCGGTGAGCTTGATATCTGGCCGATGAGATTCAATTCTTTCAAGACCCACGCCTTGGTCAGGAAGCAGAAAGGCTCCAGGCTCTTCACCGACGCATATCTTCCCTCATTACTTGATCTAACCATCTCAGCGATCTCTCTGATGGTTGTATTGGAATCTATAGCCGAAGAAGCAATGTATTGTATGGATCGCTCGGAAGCAGAGCCGTTGGAAATCGGCCCGACTGCCCCGACCAGAGGATGCGATTCAACGCATTTCAAGAGGCCTTCAAGCCACCCTTCGGAGACTATGCAGCTATCATCCATGAATACAACATATTCTCCGATCAAAGCGGCTAAATCAACGGCTTGTCCTGATACAGAACCATCAGTGATACCCTCGGGCAAGGCTACATTATGCGCTGATATAATCTTCACAATGAATCCCTGTCCACGCGCTATCGAGGAAATCCTATCATACTGCTCGTCTAAGATCTTCTGACCTATTAGTACCAACTCTATTGGTGTTGAGGTCCATTTTACCAGACTGTCAAGACACCTTTGCGTCACATCCCATTCATTCTTCACCATAAGTATCAAGGAGACATCAGGAAAAGCCTTAAGCTCCCGTCGCCATTGTTCGCCATTTTTCACGAAACGCGCAAAAACGCCGTCGGAAAGGTATATATCCTGCTCATCCAGCTTTACTCTACCTGACCAGTAGCTGTTGAGAAGGATGATATTATCACTCACTTTTCTAAAACGCTCGGGACCGCTTATGGACTCATGATGAATCAGGACACTTTTGGGCTCATAGACCACCCGGTACCCAAGAGAACGGACCCTGAAGCACAGATCAACATCTTCATAGCCGTTATAGTAAACCTCATTGAACCCAGCAATCACCTGGAACAAAGGCATTGGGATCAGCATGCATGCTCCGGTAACTGCCTGAAGATCCCTGGGTTTATTGGTGGCATCTAGGTCACCCGGCAGATACCGATAGATATGGTATGGCGCCAAATTAACCCCCATAATCGGATCATCGGCAATGCCGACTCCTGCATGCTGGACAGTGCCATCAGGATACAGCAGTTTTGCCCCAACGACCCCGACCCGCTCGTCTTGCGCCCTCGAAAGCAAAGCTTCAAGCCACCCGGGTTGCGGCTCGGTATCGTTATTGAGGAAAACGAGGTAGTCGCCGCGAGCAATTTTGGCTCCCTGGTTACAGGCGCGCGCAAAGCCAAGGTTTTTCTCATTTCTCACGACAGTGACATCACCCTCAAGCTCAGCGAGAACATCAGGAGTCGCGTCGGTAGAGGCATTGTCAATGATGATCACTTCGTACTGTAGTTCCTTAGGAGTGTTAGCTTCTAGCGCCTGAAGGCATTTCACCGTATACTCTATCTTATTGAACACAGGTATAATAATCGATACCTGATATCGCCGACCTCCGCCAGGTTCACACTCCGGAATCGCGGAGGATTGAGCATAACTGGCCAGGAGAGTTCCGTACCCTTCGAGGGTCTTCTCAGCCGCCCGCTTCCAATTATACCGGGAAAGGATTAGCTCGCGGAATTCCTCACGTCTTAGGCGATCTTGTTCAAAGTTTTTGTACGCCGCCAATGTAGCCTCTCGTATCGATTCGGGATCCGAAGGGTTACAGTAATATGCATAGTCTCCGAAATACTCCCATGTGGCTCCTCTATTTGTAACTACTACACTACAATCTGCTACAGCCGCCTCCAGAGCCACCAGACCAGTTGTCTCCATCCAGCTTGGAAGAATACACACCCGCGCAGCCGCATATGCGGATGCGAGATCTTCCTGAGTTAATTGATCTATGAATAGGACATTTTTCCCCGCCCACCTTTTACAGAGATGTGCATAGTCCCTCTCATTTTCTTTCCCGACTATAACAAGAGGCAGATCTTCATTATGTAAAGCATATATAGCGAGGAGCTGATTCTTAAGACCCTCCAACCTTCCAGCAATAATCACAAAGTCCCTTACTCTATACTTATCAGCGAATCGATCTGCATCCCCATGGAGGAAGATCTCAGGATTTACCCCGTTCGGTACGACGGTGAATGGCTTATTGCAGATTCCATGACGCAGGCTTATCTCTCGCATTTCAAGCTGGCTATTTGGCAACAGGTAATCCACCTGTTCAAAGAGACGCCGCTGGATTGCCTGCTTCACCCGATAAAGAGGAGACGGAGATACTGGGGATATTCCCTTGATCTCTAGGGTTTGGTCACGCAGCTTGTCAATGTAATTCTCAACCTGAGTTTCATCTTCTGAAGCCCTGAAAATCGCTCTCACAGCCACGTCTGCCCATAAGGTCTCGGTTCCATCCCAATAAATCGTAGATAGACATACAGGAAGCCCCACCTGCTTAAGATGCCGTACCTGTTCAAATTCTTCGTGGGCGATTTGGCTATTGAAGACATGTGCCAAGTCATATCCCACACCTATCGGATGCCCTGACAGCGATATGTCTATCTCTACACCTAAATCCTCAAGGTTTCTCTTAGTCTCAAGCATTTGTATAACATCGCCGCCAGGCTTCCAGAGAGAATCCGAACGATTCACGAAGAGAACCTTCAAGCTTGGGTCCCGAGGCAAGCCGGAAGCGTGGGATGGCTGCTTCTCACCGACTCCGAGGAGATAATCATACTCCCCACGCTCAAATTCCGCCACAGTTAGATGACGATCCCGGAATACACTGGCAAGCGCATTACGCAGGAAATGCATATCGAAATAATGAAGATGTTCTAAGGATGTCCTATACCCTATCCACTGCTCTGCCATAATAATAGCTCTAAATGCGCCGGCATTAGGTGAAAGAAGAATCAATCTTCCACCGGGCTTCAAGACGGCGTGTATAGCCTCCAGAAAACTGCGAAGGTCCCGAACATGCTCCAAAACATCGAAGGCCGTAACAACATCAAAAGACTCAGGCGGTAATGATAACGAGTCAATGGTACCTAGGTGGGCTTTCAAGCCTTTCTCCCTCGCCACCTGCACGGCAAACAGGGAAACATCAACACCCTCCACATCCCATCCTTTGCCGGCAGCCAGAGCCATGAACTTTCCAGTGGCACATCCAACATCAAGGAGTCTGCCATGGCTAGGGCAAAAGAGATCTAGAAGGTTTAACCTCCATGAAAACTCGGAGTTCGGGATAGCATCATAGTCGCTGTACCCGTCTGCCTGGAGTCCTACCTGTCCCGGCTTGAAAAAATAAGATCTATCATAATGGTCCTCTGTATTCTCAGGAATTGCAGCCACGGATTTAAGGCCGCAAACCTTACATTCCATTATGAGTACCCCATCCCCCCGGAGCACGAATGGGATCCTATCAGATGCTCCACACCAGGAACATTTCGATATTAGTTCTGACATCGCCTCAGGATCACTCCAATCCTACTGAGATATTATCTGTGGAAATCGTCATCTTGCCGTGCACCTGTCAAGAGAAACTCTATAGTGATCCTGGACAGCACCGCGCCCGATACCAGGATGCAAGGATAGGGAGCATATCCATTAACCTAGGCTGAGCCTCCCACCCGGTTTCCCTCGCCAGTTTCGACGTATTCAGCGCATATCTCCTATCATGCCCCAGCCTATCCGGCACAAACTGTATCAGACTCTCCGGCCGCCCCGTAGCTTTAAGGATTGCCTTTGCGAGGTCTATATTGCGCCATTCGCAATTGGCGCCGATATTGTAGACCTCGCCGATCCGCCCTTTCTCGATCAATAGGGAAATGGCACGGCAATGATCCTCGACGTGAATCCAGTCGCGAATATTCTGCCCATCCCCGTAAATCGGGAGCGGTTTATTCTGGAGCGCATTTAAGATCATCACTGGAATAAACTTCTCAGGATACTGGTACGGGCCATAATTGTTGGTGCACCTGGTGATGATAACTGGAACGCCGTATGTCTTGTAATAGGCCCTGGCCATCATGTCCGCCGCAGCCTTGCTGGCAGAATAGGGGCTATTGGGGGCAAGGGGACTCTCCTCAGTAAAAGGAGGATCATCAGGCCCAAGAGAGCCATAGACCTCATCAGTGGAAATCTGAATAAACCGGCCGACACCATATCGTTTGGCAGCTTCCAGCAGCACCTGCGTGCCTTTCACATTCGTCTCAATGAAGGGAGTTGGATCCAATATGCTCCGGTCAACATGGCTTTCCGCTGCAAAATTGACCACCACATCAGGACGCTCGGCCGAAATGAGCCGGTCTACCAGGCTTCTGTCGGCGATATCCCCATGGACAAATGAATATCTGGTAGAATAGCTAGGGTCGCTTGCGATATCTGAGAGGTTATCTAGCTTACCTGCATAAGTAAGCTTGTCCAGGTTTACGATGCTCCAATCTGGACGAGTGGCGAATACATGCCTTATAAAGTTCGAACCGATGAATCCGGCACCGCCTGTTACAAGGAGTTTCACCTGCCCACCTCCTTCAAGCACTCCTTCGGCCGATCTATATTTCAAAGGACCCATTTCGCGTGGCCTACGGGGTTACCTACCGGGTCTGGAAGCGCTAATCTATGCTTCAAAGGGTCCTCTCCCTGTCCCCTACGACTCTTCTTTCGACTCTGCTCTGATCTGGTCAAGGTATCGCCCAAGGGCATCGTCCCATATAGGCAGAAGGTACCCGATTGTCTCTCTAAGCGGAAACGGGTCCAGTGCTGAATTCTTCGGGCGCCTGGCCGGCCGCGGGAATTCTTCAGAAGTCACTGCACGAAGGCCTATCGTCAGGCCTGCTTTCTCGAATATCGCCTTCGCGAAATCATACCATGTTGTTACTCCCTGGTTTGTGACATGATAGATGCCAAAGCAGCGGCTTTCTAGGAGATCGGCGCACGCCCGCGCGAGGTCTACCGTATAGGTGGGCGAGCCATGTTGATCCGACACGACTTTCAGTACATGGTCTCCATCAGCCGCGTGCCCTTCGCCCCCGGCAGTAATGTAACCCACATGTCTCTTTCCTAGTTCAAGCATGGTCTGGACGAAGTTCCTGCCATGCGCTCCGAAAAGCCAGCTCGTGCGCACTATGTAGTACTCCCCCATAAGAGACCTCACATAGTTTTCGCCCCATAGCTTGCTCATTCCATAGACATTGACAGGACAAGGCGGATCCCAGATTGAATATGCGCCATCACGATCACCGCTGAATACATAGTCCGTGCTGATATGAAGCAACGCGGACCCCATCTCGCGGCACGCAAGAGCGAGATTCCGCGGTCCCAGAGCATTCACAGCGAATGCCGAATCTTTGTCAGCTTCAGCATCGTCAACCCACGTGTAAGCAGCGCAATTGACGACGGCATCTGGACGTATGCTGGCGATGGATTCGCGAACTGCCTTGAGGTCCGTGATATCAAGCTGGTGGCTGACCTGTCCGCATTCCGTGCAACCGGGCTTCTGGCCGCGCCGCGCTGTATTTCGATGATACAGCGCTACTACATCGTAGCCCCGATGTAGCAATTCCGAAACCATATCAGTGCCTAGCATTCCCATTGCACCGGTAACCGCTATCTTCATTGAATAGAGCCCAGGAACCCCACCCGAACCCTAGCATGGGGCTCGCCGGACGGCATTCCTCCTTTATCCATGCCTTATTTCCCACGAATAGGGTATGCTCGGGTCATTATAGGCCAGCCGGAATTCGTCGGGTTCAGCATAGTTATATAGTTCTGTCGGGAAGTTCACGATGAGCGCAGTCTCTGGTCCCTCAGCCGTAAAGCCATGGTAGACATGGGGCGGGATCTTCACCAGAATCGGATTGAGTCTCCCCATATGAAATTCATTCACCTTTCCTCTGGTGGGACTATCCTCACGCTGGTCGTAAAGCACCACCTTGGCCATGCCGGCGACGCACACGAAATGATCCCATTGCTTCTTATGATAATCTGGACTTATGATATAAGGCCCCACTATATGGAATGCGGCAGCTAGCTGGGAGTCTGTGATGGAAACAGATAGCATGGAAAGAGTCGCAAAATTACTTCTTTGGCCATCCACTTGCCGTGCGTTGGT
>JABLXA010000040.1 GCA_013178415.1 Bacillota bacterium
GGGGACAACATAAAGATGGAGATAGACCTGATAACGCCGATAGCGATGGAAGAGGGTCTTAGGTTTGCAATAAGGGAAGGTGGCAGGACCATAGGCAAGGGAGTCGTCACCTCCATAATCGAGTAGACGATGCGGGTGCATTCCCTCCTTGCAGGTCTATTGACACACCCTGCAGGGTATGTTAAATTTGTGCAGTGGTCTTTACCTTGTATTGTCGCGTGCGCGTCGAGAAAATGACCCTGGGGGGTGAGCTGGTTGCGCGAGGGTATCACTTTGGAATGCATGGAATGCAAGAGGAGAAATTATCGAACCACCAAGAACAAGAAAAATGATCCCGATAGAATCGAATTACGCAAGTACTGCAGGGCTTGTAAGAAGCATACTGTTCACAAGGAGACACGTTAAGTCTGGGTGAGCGAGAAAGGGGACGGGCATGGAACTGCGTAGCATTATTGAGCGAATACAAAAGTACCTGCGTGAGGTTAGAGCCGAACTTCGGAAGGTTACGTGGCCGAACCGTAAACAGCTTGGTTCTTACACTGCGGTCGTGCTCGTTACCGTACTGGTGGTAGCTGGTTTTGTCGGGCTTATAGATTTTGCTTTCTCGCAGATCCTCAGGCTTTTCATCAAGTGAATTAACCTGTTTCGGGCATTTTCCCGTCATGATATTGAAGGAATACAGTAAGATGCTTAGCGTAGGGGGAGTAGAAGGACTGGCGGGTTAGAGCCCGCGGCCTGGCTGAACGATGGATGAGGACAAAATCGAGGTGCAAACCCCTCCAGAAGAGGGACCACAGCCTACTACAGAAGTGGCTGGGCGATCACCCAAAAGGTGGTATGTGATCCATACCTATTCCGGCTACGAGAACAAGGTCAAGGCTAACCTTGAGAAGCGCGTCAAGACCATGGAGAAAGAAGATAAGATCTTCCGGGTGCTGGTGCCTACACAGGAAGAATACGAGATAAAGGATGGCAAGCGGAAGATCAGCAAACGGAAGGTCTTCCCTGGTTATGTGCTGGTAGAGATGATTATGGAGGATGATTCATGGTACGTGGTCCGGAATACACCCGGGGTTACGGGATTCGTAGGCTCTGGCAACAAGCCCATACCACTGCAGGATAAGGAAGCGCGTCTTATTCTGAAGCAGATGGGGATCGAGGAACCCCGGCCAAAGATGGATTTCTCCATAGGAGAGCAAGTAAGGGTAGTGGCGGGTCCATTTCAGCACTTTACTGGCGCGATCGAGGAGATCCAGAAGGATAAAGGCAAATTACGGGTCCTTGTCTCGATGTTCGGGCGGGAAACCCCTGTCGAGCTTGATTTTAGTCAGGTTGAGAAAATATGAGTTTAAAGATGTAAGAGGGTGGAACCAATGCCCAAGAAGGTTGTTGCTGTAGTTAAGATACAGATTCCGGCAGGGAAGGCCACGCCTGCTCCGCCGGTGGGACCGGCCCTTGCGCCGCATGCCATAAATATCATGGATTTTGTCCGTCAATTCAATGAAAAGACCGCTGCCCAGGCCGGCACCATCATCCCTGTAGAGGTCACCGTCTATGATGACCGATCCTTTACGTTTGTCTTGAAGACTCCTCCAGCGAGTTTTCTGATAAAGCAGGCTGTTGGTATAGAGAAAGGCTCTGGAAAGCCCAATAGGGAAAAGGTGGGGAAACTTTCCAAGGCAAAACTCAAGGAAATCGCAGAACTCAAAATGAAAGACCTCAATGCCAATGACCTTGATGCCGCCATGAGTATAGTCGCGGGGACTGCAAGGAGCATGGGGATAGAGGTTGAACGCTAGGTAGTCGGCATCAACACTTGGAAAAGTGGGAGGGTTCCGGGGTTCGTAAGGCTATGGCAATAGTGACGCGCCCATTCGCAGAACCCGCTATGACCACAGGGAGGTATGTAGAGATATGGCACATAGAGGGAAAAGATATCAGGAAGCGTTGAAGAAGTTTGATAGATCTCAGCTTTACAGCATATCTGATGCCGTAAGGCTAGTCAAAGAGACTGCGAGCGCGAAGTTCGATGAGACGGTAGAGTTGTCCGTGCGCCTAGGCGTTGATCCGAAGCGTTCCGATCAGCAGGTAAGAGGCGCTGTAGTGCTCCCCTTTGGAACAGGTAAAGTCCCGAAGGTTTTGGTATTCGCCAAAGGTGAGAAGGCCAAGGAAGCAGAAGAGGCTGGCGCCGATTTCGTGGGGGCCGAAGATCTTGCTGAGAAAATCCAGGGAGGCTGGACAGATTTTGATGTCGCCATTGCTACTCCCGATGTGATGTCTGTAGTTGGCAAGCTCGGTCGGATTTTGGGGCCCAAGGGGCTGATGCCTAACCCCAAGACGGGGACGGTGACTTTCGAGATTGCGAAGGCAGTCAAGGATGCAAAGGCTGGTAAAGTTGAATATCGCGTAGACAGGACGGGAATCGTCCATGTCCCAATAGGCAAGGTTTCATTCGAGCCCGAGAAGCTCGAGGCGAACCTTACTACCCTGATGGATGCTATTGTGAGGGCAAAACCCGCGGCGGCAAAAGGCCAATACATCAAGAGTATAGCTATTTCGTCTACTATGGGACCTGGTGTCAAGTTGAGTCCTACGGCGGTCTTATCTGCCGGTACGCGATAGCTCGGGCGGATATGTATTCCTAGGTGGCAAAGACGCCTTTCTAAATTTAGATCCAAAACGTATATGGATGTTGAGACCGTAGACAGCTGGTCTATGCACTGCGCATAGCTAAGGGGCCGGTGGCCCGCCTGCCGAGGTCGGCATGTATCCTGGCGCTAGAGATGGCGTATATCAGGACCTCCGGCATTTTCTACGGAGGTCCTTTATTTATCTCATGAAATTCATCCAACCGAGATCGTATTCACTTTCTTATGAGGGGAGGTGTCACATAGTTGGCTCGACCGGAAAAAGTGGCAGCTGTAAAAGAGCTGGAGGATAAGCTGTCGAGAGCTGAAGGAGCGATCCTAACGGACTACAGGGGTCTAGATGTCAAGAGCATCATGGAGCTCCGAAGGAAGCTCAGAGAGGCTGGGATTGAGTATAAGGTAGTCAAGAATACGCTTGCGCTGCTGGCTGCGAAATCTGTCGGCATCGAGGGTCTGGAAAAAATACTTGTTGGCCCTGTGGCCATAGCTTTCGGTTATCGTGATCCTGCTGAGGCAGCGAAGCTCGTCTTCGACTTTGCGAAAGCACATGCGGAACTTGGCGTCAAGGGCGGGATCCTGAATAAGAAGGCGATTGACGATAAGGGAGTCAAGGCCTTGGCATCATTGCCTTCTCGTGAGGTTCTGCTGGGGCAAGTCTTATCTGCTATGCAAGGCCCATTATCTGGGCTTGTCAATGTGCTGTCAGGAACCATCAGGAACCTCGCATATGCTCTTGATGCTGTAAGGCGACAAAAGGAAGGCGCAGAACAGGGCGCCTAGTGAGATGAAAGGAGAGTATTTTTCATGACGAAAGAAGAAATCATTGAAGCGATAGAAAAGATGACAGTTCTCGAGCTTTCTGAACTGGTCAAGGCTATTGAGGAGAAATTCGGCGTAAGCGCGGCTGCTCCGGTGGCCTTTGCGCCTGGCGTGGCGGCTCCCGCTGCGGCTCCTGAGGCTCCTGAAGTCGAGGAGAAGACAGAATTCGACGTGATCCTGGTTACGGCTGGCGACAAAAAGATTCCAGTTTTGAAGGTTGTAAGGGAGCTTACCGGACTTGGCCTCAAGGAGGCAAAGGAGCTGGTTGATGGGGCACCTAAGCCTGTAAAGCAAGGCGTAAAGAAGGAGGAGGCCGAAGCAATGAAGGCTAAGCTTGAGGAAGCGGGCGCAACGATTGAGATCAAGTAGATAATGGAGATATTTTTCAATAGAACACCCGGCTATCGCAGTATGCCGGGTGTTCCTGTCGTTTGACGGTAGTTTTGTATTGTGTTAATATAACAAAATGCGATAGCTATCTACTCACTGCAAAAAAGACATCCCGATACCGACATCTTGATTATACATTGATTAGGATTATTATGTAAAGACTAATGATAGGTGTATTTTTCCTCTTGAATAGGTCCGAGAAAGAACTCGGTCTAAAATTTTTTGTGGGGGATGGGTGATAGTCTGTGGCTTTAAATACGGCTACTGCCAGGCCTTCCACTCGGCGGGAAAGGCGGAGTTTCTCCAGGATCCATGAAGTCATTGACCTTCCGAATCTCATCGAGATTCAGAAGCAGTCATATGAATGGTTTCTCAGGGAAGGGCTTATTGAAACGTTCAGGGATATATCTCCAATACAAGACTTTACTGGCAATCTGATTTTGGAATTCGTAGATTATTCCCTTGGAGAGCCTAAATACTCGGTGTGGGAGTGCAAACAGAGAGATGTGACTTATGCGGCTCCGTTGAAGGTGCGGGTCAGGCTCGTCAACAGGGAAACCGGCGAAGTAAAGGAGCAGGAAGTCTTCATGGGCGAGTTTCCGCTCATGACTGAAACCGGCACCTTTGTGATCAACGGCGCGGAAAGAGTTATCGTAAGCCAGCTGGTGAGGTCTCCTGGCGTCTATTTTGGATGGGAACAAGATACGAGCGGCAGGTCCTTATTCACGGGAAGCATCATCCCGAACCGCGGGGCCTGGCTTGAATTTGAGATGGATACCTCCGATTGTATATATGTTCGGGTAGATAGGACGAGGAAACTTCCGGTGACCACCTTTCTCAGGGCTTTGGGACTCGGAAGCAATGAGGAGATCATCGATGTCATCGGTGATACTCCCGCAATGCGTAATTCCCTTGATAAAGACGGGACTGAATCTGAGGAAGAAGGGCTCATCGAGATATACAAACGGCTGAGGCCAGGTGAGCCGCCGACGGTAGAAAGCGCAAGAACACTCGTGGAGGGACTTTTCTTCGATCCCAAGAGATACGATTTTGCTTCTGTCGGGCGGTATAAGGCAAATAAGAAACTCTGCCTCGGCAACAGACTCGTAGGGGCGACCCTTGCCGAGGATCTCGTCGCGCGATCTACTGGCGAGGTGATCCTAAAGGCCGGCCAGAAGCTCCCTCGCGAGATGGCTGAGAGGATCAATGAATTAGATAGACAGGGGGCCATCGACAGGGCAATCATCTTTGCGCGCGATGGCAGTAAGATCATGGCCATTTCCAACGGGCAGCCTGACCTTTCGGTCAAGACTATGACCCGTGAAGACATATTTGCGACAGTGAACTATATGATAGGTTTGATCTATGGGGTGGGGTCTACAGACGATATAGATCATTTGGGAAATCGCAGATTGAAGTCTGTCGGAGAATTGCTCCAGAACCAATTTCGCATAGGCCTTGCCCGTATGGAGAGGGTTATCCGGGAGAGGATGACCATACAAGATGTAGATGCGGTGACTCCACAGGCTTTGATCAATATAAGGCCAGTTGTTGCAGCCATCAAGGAGTTCTTTGGCTCGAGCCAGCTTTCTCAATTTATGGATCAGACAAATCCGCTGGCAGAGTTGACTCATAAACGTCGTCTTTCTGCACTTGGTCCTGGTGGCTTGAGCAGGGAGCGCGCTGGATTTGAAGTCCGCGATGTGCATCATTCACATTATGGGAGGATGTGTCCCATCGAGACTCCTGAGGGACCCAACATTGGCCTTATTAGCTCGCTTTGCACATACGCTAGAGTCAATGAATTTGGATTCATAGAAACACCTTATAGAAAAGTCGAAAACGGCAAGGTGACTGATGATGTTGTCTATCTGACAGCAGATGAAGAAGATAAATATATCATAGCCCAGGCCAACGAACCACTCACTCCTGACGGGCGATTCGAGCGTCCGAGGGTTTCATGTCGCTACAGGGATGAGATCCTTCTGGTCCCAGGTGATCAGGTGGATTTCATGGATGTTTCCCCTAAGCAGATCGTTAGCGTCGCTACGGCACTCATCCCATTCCTGGAGAACGATGATGCCGGGCGTGCCCTCATGGGATCCAACATGCAGCGCCAGGCTGTGCCGCTGATCAAAACTGAGGCCCCGCTGGTGGGAACAGGCATGGAATATAAGGCGGCGATTGATTCTGGGGCGGTGGTGCTGGCAAAGCGTCCGGGGACAGTCACATATGTCTCTGCAGATGAAGTGGTTGTAAAGACTGATGACGGCGATGTAGATCGCTACCGACTCATGAAATTCATGCGTTCAAACCAGGGTACCTGCATGAATCAGCGGCCGATCGTATCCAAGGGCCAGAAAGTCAATGCAGGTGATGTGATAGCTGATGGGCCGTCCACTGACGAGGGCGAATTGGCTCTAGGAAAGAATGTCCTGGTGGCTTTCATGCCATGGGAGGGTTACAATTACGAGGATGCCATTTTGATCAGCGAAAAGCTGGTCAAAGATGATACCTTTACTTCTATTCATATTGAGGAGTATGAATGCGAAGCCCGGGATACCAAACTTGGATCTGAGGAGATCACACGCGACATACCCAATGTCGGAGAGGATGCCCTCAAAGATCTAGATAGCAGAGGCATAATCCGTGTTGGCGCCGAGGTGAGGACCGGGGACATATTGGTGGGCAAAGTGACTCCCAAGGGTGAGACCGAGCTGACCGCTGAAGAACGTCTGCTTCGAGCGATATTCGGCGAAAAGGCACGCGAGGTACGTGACACTTCGCTCAGGGTGCCTCACGGTGAGTCAGGCAAGGTGGTGGCCGTAGATGTCTTCTCTAGAGAGAATGGCGATGAGCTAGGCCCCGGGGTCAATAAATTGGTCCGAGTCTATGTAGCTCAGAAGAGGAAGGTTTCCGAGGGGGACAAGATGGCCGGCCGGCATGGAAATAAGGGAGTTATTGCCCGGATACTGCCTGAGGAGGATATGCCGTTTTTGCCTGACGGGACACCCGTCGAGGTTGTGCTCAATCCTCTCGGAGTTCCTTCACGCATGAACCTCGGGCAGGTACTGGAAACTCACCTTGGCTGGATCGCAAAGAAAACCGGGAGGTACATGGCGAGCCCTGTATTCGATGGCGCGACGGAAGACGATATCTTGAATTTGCTGGAACAATCCGGCTTGCCCAGTGGAGGCAAGATCGTTCTTCGTGATGGGAGGACTGGGGAGCCTTTTGATAATCCTGTCACAGTTGGCTACGCATATCTGATGAAGTTGATGCACCTTGTAGACGATAAGATCCATGCACGTTCCACGGGTCCATATTCGCTCGTGACTCAACAGCCGCTTGGTGGAAAGGCGCAGTTTGGCGGCCAAAGATTCGGTGAGATGGAGGTATGGGCTTTGGAAGCATATGGAGCGGCCTATACGCTTCAGGAGCTGCTTACGGTAAAATCCGATGACGTAGTTGGTCGAGTCAAGACATATGAGGCTATTGTAAAAGGAGAGAATGTGCCGGAGCCCGGGGTTCCAGAGTCATTTAAGGTTCTCATCAAGGAGCTTCAGAGTCTTGGTCTAGACGTCAAGGTGCTTGGTGAAAATTCGGAGGAAATTGAGATTGGTGAAGATGACGATGATATCAGTGATGCGACGAGGGAACTCGGCATCGACCTGGAAGGAAGGGAAAGGGATGAGTCTCCCGAGGAAGAGACCGCCAGGGAAAGCGCCAAGAAGGTAGTGAGGGTTCCAGAGGATGAGTCGGAGGATGATCTGGGGGAAGAGGATCTGGAGACACTTGTTTCTTCGGGGAAGACGGCTGATGGGCAGGAACCCGCTGAACAGGACCTGGACCTAGATGAGACAATTGACGAAAATGATCTGATCGAAGCCCCCATAGACGATGAAACTGAAGGGACGGGGAATGAGGAAGATTATCTTGGGGAACTAGATTTCGATGATTATGATGAAGAGCTAGATGAAGAAGACATAGATGAAGACGATTTGGACTCGGATGACGACGAAGACTCCGACGACGACAAGATATAACAAGGGGGAGAGGCCATTGTTGGATGTCAATAACTTTGACAAGATAAGAATTGGTCTCGCATCTCCTGAACAGATCAGGGTATGGTCAAGCGGAGAGGTCAAAAAGCCAGAGACCATAAACTACAGGACCTTAAAGCCTGAGCGCGAGGGTCTATTTTGCGAGAAGATCTTTGGTCCTACCAAGGACTGGGAATGCCATTGTGGCAAGTATAAACGTGTTAGATACAAGGGAATCGTCTGCGATAAGTGCGGGGTCGAGGTAACCAGATCAAAAGTGCGCCGGGAGAGGCTGGGACATATCGAGCTTGCGGCTCCTGTTTCGCACATATGGTATTTCAAAGGAATACCTAGTCGGATGGGTTTATTACTCGACTTGTCTCCTAGAATCCTTGAAAAGGTGTTATATTTCGCAAACTATATTGTCACAGATCCTGGGGATACGCCCCTTACCAAGAAGCAGCTCCTCACCGAATCAGAATACAGGGAATACAGGGAGCGGTATGGACAGTTGTTCAAGGCAGGCATGGGGGCAGAAGCCATCAAGAAGCTGCTCGAGGAAATAGATCTTGACGAGCTTTCAAAGGAACTTCGGCAGGAAATCCGGGAGTCTGCGGGTCAGAAGAGGATCCGGGCCATCCGCAGGCTGGAGGTAGTGGAGGCATTCCGTAAATCTGGGAACCGTCCTGAGCATATGATCCTTGAAGTCGTGCCTGTGATCCCTCCGGAGCTCAGGCCCATGGTGCAGCTGGACGGAGGGAGATTTGCCACCTCGGACCTAAATGACCTTTATAGAAGGGTGATCAACCGCAACAACAGGTTAAAGAGGCTCCTCGAGCTGGGTGCTCCTGACATAATAGTACGGAATGAAAAGAGGATGCTCCAGGAAGCCGTTGACGCTCTTATAGATAATGGCCGGAGGGGGCGGCCTGTCACCGGGCCTGGAAATCGCCCGCTCAAGTCTCTTTCGGATATGCTCAAAGGTAAGCAGGGACGTTTCCGCCAGAATCTGCTGGGGAAACGTGTGGATTATTCCGGACGATCTGTGATCGTAGTGGGCCCTAAACTGAAACTCCATCAGTGTGGGTTGCCTAAGGAAATGGCTCTGGAGCTATTCAAACCCTTTGTCATGAAGAGGTTGGTCGATCATAACTATGCTCATAACATCAAGAGCGCCAAGAGAATGGTGGAAAGAGTAAAGGATGAAGTGTGGGATGTCCTCGAGGAAGTAATAAAGGAGCATCCTGTGCTTCTAAACCGCGCTCCTACGCTTCACCGTCTTGGGATACAAGCGTTTGAGCCGATCCTGGTGGAAGGGCGGGCCATTCAGATCCACCCTCTGGTATGTCCTGCCTATAACGCTGATTTCGATGGGGACCAGATGGCTGTGCATGTTCCATTGTCGGCTGAGGCCCAGGCTGAGGCGCGGCTTCTCATGATGGCCACAGGCAATATTCTCTCGCCTGCGCATGGCAAGCCTATTGCGACCCCAGGCCAGGACCTGGTACTTGGTTGTTACTATCTCACCCTTGAAAGGCAGGGCGGGAAAGGTGAGGGACGTTATTTCGCCAGCCCAGAAGAAGCTCTGAGAGCCTATGAGGAAGGTATCGTCGAGCTACATGCAAGGATCGGTGTAAGGTGGGATCCTCAAAAGCCGGTGCCGAAGGTTGACATATTCCGTGGACTCCTGGTCACTACACCTGGTCGTCTGATATTCAATACCATATTCCCTAGGGATTTCCCTTATATCAATGATGCTGTAGAGGATTTCGCAGATCTTGCCGAGATAGTGACGGATACTGGACAACATAGAGAGTCAGGGAAGACCCTCATTGACTTCATAAAGGAAATGCCAGAGAAGCACCCGACCAGCAAAGGCTTTCTGGCGAAGTTGGTGGCTATATGCCAGAGACGATATGGTAATGAAAAAACAGCAGATATTCTTGATAATCTGAAGACGATTGGCTTCAGATATGCGACGAAGTCTGGCACAACGGTTGGCATCGAGGATATAGTCGTGCCGCCGGAAAAGCAGCAGATCCTGAGAGATGCTGAGAAAAAGATCGACGAGATTGAACAGCAGCACAGGCGCGGCCTGATTACCAATGAAGAGAAATATCAGCTCGTGATTGATACCTGGACCGATGCGACAGACAAGGTTCAGAAGGCCATGCTGGACCATCTGGATAAGTTCAATCCAGTGTATATGATGGCAACTTCCGGGGCCCGCGGCAATGTGCAGCAGCTCAGGCAGCTCGGCGGAATGAGAGGTCTAGTAGCAGATCCGTCCGGTCGCACCATCGACCTCCCAATAAGGGCTAACTTCCGAGAAGGGCTGACCGTGCTGGAATATTTCATTTCAACTCACGGCACGAGAAAGGGCCTTGCGGATACGGCCCTCAGGACTGCAGACTCCGGGTACCTCACACGGCGCCTAGTTGATGTTTCGCAGGATGTGATTGTGCGTGAGGAAGACTGCGGGACTGATGATGGCATCATGATAGGGCCTCTCAAAGAAGGGGATGAGATCATCGAGCCTCTGCGCGAACGCGCTGTAGGCCGGGTCGCGGCTGATACCATAATTGATCCTGCTACCGGTGAGGTCATCGTGGAGCGAAATCAGGAAATCGATGAGGACCCGGCGAAACGCATCGAAAAGGCGGGAATCACCGAAGTAAGGGTGAGATCGGTGCTTACTTGCCGCACCAGGTATGGAGTTTGCTCGAAGTGCTATGGTCGCAGTCCCGCTACTGGCAGACCTGCAGAAGTGGGCGAGGCTGTCGGGATCATAGCGGCTCAGTCCATAGGCGAGCCTGGAACCCAGCTTACCATGAGGACCTTCCATACAGGCGGTGTGGCCGGGGATGATATCACAAGAGGTCTGCCGCGGGTAGAGGAGCTATTTGAGGCCCGTAAACCCAAGGGCCAAGCAATCATCACGGAGACGGCCGGGGTCGCCAGGATAGTGGAATCCAAAGGGAGCCGTAAAGTGATTGTCACCTCTGATGATGGCACGGAGAAGATCTATACGGTTCCTTACGGAGCGAGGCTTGAAGTCAGGGATGGCCAGAGGGTAGAGGCAGGTGACCAGCTGACAGAGGGGTCGCTCAATCCCAACGACATATTGAGAGTTAAGGGTGTTCGCGCAGTGCAGAGCTACCTGGTCCGCGAGGTTCAGACTGTGTATAGGTCACAGGGCGTGGAGATCGATGACAAGCACATCGAGGTGATCGTCCGCCAGATGTTGAGACGAGTTCGAGTGGAAGATCCCGGGGACACGTCTCTCTTGCCTGGAGGTCTTATAGACATATTTGAGTTTGAAGATGCCAATATGGAGACTCTTGAGCATGGAGGCCGTCCTGCTACTGCTCGGCCGACTCTCCTGGGTATCACGAAGGCTTCACTGGCTACAGAGAGTTTCCTGTCGGCTGCTTCATTCCAGGAGACCACCCGTGTCTTGACAGACGCGTCCATCAAGGGACGAGTGGATCCCCTTATAGGACTCAAAGAGAATGTCATCATCGGCAAGCTTGTGCCAGGCGGGACAGGGATGTCTCGTTATAGGAACATCAGGGTCATCCCAGTCGGCAGGCAGGATGAGGGTGAGCCTACTGACCAAGAAGCAGGTGAGGCGGCGGCCTCGGAGGAAAGTCAGGCCCCATCGCGAGAAGCCCCATCTCTAGTGAGGCCTGGCGTGGAGAAGCTCAAAGCTTTTGCCGACACTGCCAAATAGGGGTAAATGGGAATCACAAGCCAATTGTAATAGAAATGAAATGCGCGTGATTCTTGACATGAGCTGAGTCTGATGCTATAATCCGAAGGTGTCTGGCTATGTTTCAATTAGCGAGATACCTTCAAATGAGGCCGGGAGAGGCTCATGAGGGGGAGAGTAATTGAATATGGCCTATGAAGAGTTGAAGATGGCCAAACGAAGGACGGTCGGGACTCGGGAGACCATCAAGGCTCTTGAGAGGGGAGAAGTCAAGGTTCTCTATCTCGCAAGCGACGCTGAGGAGCATGTGGTCCGTGACCTGAAGGCGCTATCTGCGGCAAAGGGTGTGCCCGTAAGATATGCGAACACCATGCAGGAACTCGGTAAGGCTTGCGGCATAGGGGTCGGGGCTGCGGCTGCAGCCGTGCTTGACAGCTAGAAAATCTTGATGGCAAATCAGCCCCTTTCGCCGTTTGGTGGAAGGGGCATATTTATGTTCGAAGGGAGGTGCATGAATGCCGACAATCAACCAGTTGGTAAGACGCGGTCGGGAAGCCGTGCGCAAAGAATCAAAGGCACCTGCGCTCAGGTGGACATACAATTCATTTACGAGAAAATCGACATACGGCGAGGGAGCGCCTCAGAGGCGGGGTGTATGCACGGTCGTGAGGACTACAACGCCCAAGAAACCTAACTCTGCGTTGAGGAAGATCGCAAGGGTCAGGCTTACAAATGGACTTGAAGTTACCGCCTATATACCGGGAATCGGCCACAACCTCCAGGAACACTCGGTAGTGCTCATCCGTGGAGGCAGGGTAAAGGATCTGCCTGGGGTGCGCTACCACATAATCCGCGGAACATTGGACGCCGCGGGCGTGCAAAACAGGCATCAAGGCCGGTCAAGGTATGGGGCGAAGCGTCCTAAGTAACTTTCCTGAGTGACTTTATGTATGACATTTGATATCTAGATAATGTTATGTTGTATCTCGTCATTTGATATCAATGTCGAGAGGAGGGAACAAAGAAGTGCCCAGACGAGGAAGTGTCCCTAAACGGGAAGTGCCTCCTGATCCGGTATACGGAAACCCTCTTGCCACGGCTATGATGAATAGGTTGCTGTTAAAGGGCAAGAAGGGGGTTGCCGAAAAGATCTTCTATCGGGCGATGGAGATCATAAAGGAGAAGACTGGTAAAGATCCTCTTGAAATCTTTGATCGCGCTCTCAAAAATGTAATGCCGATCCTTGAGGTTCGCCCGCGCCGGGTAGGCGGGGCTACGTACCAGGTTCCGGTGGAAGTAAGACCGACACGCCGGACCGCGCTTGGATTAAGGTGGATCGTAACCGCAGCCCGGAGCAGGTCTGAGAGGACCATGGCGGAGAAACTGGCCGCGGAGCTCATAGATGCTTCGCAGGGAACTGGCGCTGCAGTCAAGAGGCGCGAAGATACTCATAAAATGGCCGAGGCCAACAAGGCTTTTGCTCACTATCGGTGGTAAAATCACTACCACTCGACGAGCTGGAAGGAGGGGATTGGTGTGGCGAGGGCCTTTCCACTTGAAAGAGTTCGAAACATAGGAATAATGGCGCACATCGATGCCGGGAAGACCACGACCACCGAGAGAATCCTCTTCTACACAGGTCGGGTTCACAGGATGGGCGAGGTAGACGAAGGGGCTGCCACTATGGACTGGATGGTCCAGGAGCAAGAACGTGGGATAACTATTACATCAGCGGCCACGACTTGCCACTGGAGGGACCACAGAATCAATATCATAGATACGCCCGGACACGTGGATTTCACTGTAGAGGTGGAAAGGTCTCTCAGGGTGCTCGATGGCGCAATCGCAGTGTTTTGTGCAGTCGGCGGGGTTCAACCCCAGTCCGAAACGGTCTGGCATCAGGCCGAAAAGCATAATGTTCCAAGAATTGCCTTTGTTAACAAGATGGATCGAGTCGGGGCAGACTTCCACCGGGTAGTCAAGATGATCAGGGAACGGCTTGGAGCGTATGGCATTCCCGTTCAATTGCCCATAGGGGCGGAAGATTCCTTCAAGGGCATTGTAGACTTGATCAGACAGCAGGCCATAATCTATAAGGACGACCTCGGAGTCGAATGGGAGGTCACTGAAATTCCCGATTCCCTGAAGGAGGATTCCCTAAAGGCACGGGAAGAATTGTTAGAGGCCCTGGCGGATATCGATGACGCCATAATGGTTAAGTACCTGGAAGGGGAAGAGATCTCCGAGGAAGAGATAAAAGGCACCCTTAGACGGGCTACCCTATCGGGCAAATTAGTCCCTGTGCTATGTGGATCCGCCTTCCGTAACAAGGGCGTACAGCCGCTCCTGGACGCAGTTGTGGAGTATCTGCCGTCCCCCCTGGATCTTCCTCCTGTTGAAGGTGAAAATCCAGATACCGGGGAGAAGGAAACGCGTAAGCCTGACGATGGAGAACCCTTTGCTGCACTGGCATTCAAGGTTGCAGTTGATCCTTATGTAGGTAAGCTGGTTTACTTCAGGGTATATTCCGGGACGGTGGATTCTGGGACATATGTATACAACTGCACCAAGCGAAAGAAGGAGCGCCTGGCGCGCATCCTGTTTATGCACGCAAACCACCGCGAGGACACCGATAGTGTCGGAGCAGGTGATATCGCTGCGGCAGTGGGATTCAAGGATGTTGGCACCGGTGACACTCTTTGCGACGAAGGAAAGCCCATACTTCTCGAGGCAATGGAATTCCCTGAGCCTGTAATCTCAGTGGCAGTTGAGCCCAAATCCAAGGCGGATGAAGATAAGCTTTCAGTCTCCCTCATCCGGCTGGCAGAGGAAGATCCAACGTTCCGCGTTCATACTGACAATGAGACGGGACAGACGATAATCTCCGGTATGGGCGAATTGCACCTGGAGATCATAATCGACCGGCTCATGAGGGAATTCAAGGTGGAAGCCAATGTTGGCAAGCCTCAGGTAGCATACAGGGAGACGATTTTGAACAGTGCGACTGCTGAAGGACGTTTCGTCCGTCAGACGGGCGGTCGTGGTCAGTATGGTCACGTTATTATAGACCTCGAGCCTCTGCAAAGGGGAGAAGGGTTTGAATTTGTAAATAAGATAACTGGCGGAGTCATACCCAGAGAATTCATACCTGCGGTGGAATCCGGGGTAAAAGAGGCCATGGACAGCGGGATATTGGCAGGATATCCCATGGTGGATGTCAGGGTTACGTTGAAAGACGGATCCTATCACGAAGTCGATTCATCTGAGATGGCCTTCAAGATAGCAGGATCGATGGCATTCAAAGAGGGAGCCAAGAAAGGTTCTCCTGTGCTCCTGGAACCGATCATGAAGATCGAAGTAGTGATCCCGGAGGAGTTCATGGGTGATATCATGGCTGATATCGTGGCACGCCGCGGCAGGGTTGAAGGTATGGAATCTCGGGGACAGACGAGGATCGTAAGGGGCCTTGTGCCTTTGGCAGAGATGTTCGGATACGCTACTGATCTAAGGTCTATGACTCAAGGACGAGGGACCTATTCAATGCATTTCTTTCAATATGATCAGGTCCCCCAGTCAGTCGCTGAAGCCGTGATTACTAAGGGCGGCTCCCGGGTGAGATAGCCTCCGGGGGTGGCCCTTAGATGAACAGATGATTACCGGGGAGGTAAACAGAGGTATGGCAAAGCAGAAATATGAGAGGACTAAGCCGCACGTAAACGTAGGGACGATAGGTCATATCGACCACGGCAAGACTACTCTTACATCAGCTATCACGCTAGTGTTGTCGAAGCATGGTATGGCGAACTACCGGACATTCGATACGATTGACAATGCTCCGGAAGAGAGGGAGCGGGGTATCACGATAGCGACTTCGCATGTAGAGTATGAGACGGAGAAGAGGCACTATGCGCACGTAGACTGTCCTGGGCATGCGGACTATGTGAAGAACATGATCACGGGCGCGGCGCAGATGGACGGAGCGATACTGGTGGTGTCAGCGG
>JABLXA010000041.1 GCA_013178415.1 Bacillota bacterium
ACCAGCTGTCTGTGGCTTGCGTCATCGCATAACCAGGCCGAACAAGTACTTAAGATCTTCCCCAATGCGGTCCACTTGAAGTCGAGAGAACAAATGATCAAAGACGGTGAGCTCGAGTGCGATTTCATCGATGACATCACCGAGTTGAGCGAGCTGCTGAAGTTCCTCGTAAAGACCATGTTTTGTTTTAACAAGGATCTTAAATGCTTTTCTGACCCCCGGAGAGAATGCCCGTACCTTAAGCAGTACCAAGATGCCAAGCGAGCTTCTATTGTGATAGGAATGCACAGCCACCTCAGCACTCATGCCGTGGAGTATCTCAATAAGGATCTGCTCGTGATCGATGAGAACTTTCTAAGCCATTATCGGCAGGAGATAATCATAACCGAGGAAGATATCTCATTCACGCAGCAGGTGCTTGCCGATATGCCAGAAGATGACCTTGTAAGGAGATTCCTAATTGCTTTGCGTGCAATACAGACTAGGGATGTGTTGCCAAGTGATTCCTTTAAGTTAGAAAAGGGGAGCAAAAGGAGCTTTAACGCGAAACTTGCTGAGTCTATCATGAAAGCGCGCGAACAAGGACTTCATGGCAGGTTGCTGCTGGATGATATCGAATATCTGACGGAGAGTGGCGAGAAGATTCGCCACAAGAATGGGAAACACTGCTATCATAGGACGTCATATCTTCCCAACAAGAAAATCATAGTCCTTGATGCAACAATGAGCAAAGAGATGTTGCAGACAGTTACCGGTAGAAATGTCAAAGAATTTGATCTTTCAGGCTATGACATAGAACAGCATTCCAAGGTTATCCAGGTCGTGGGTGGCAATTATGGGGTCAATTCCATAGTCAAAAATAAAAAGATGGGCAACAAGAATACAATAGACGGCATCCTCAGGAAGATTAAGATACTCGCCGATGGACGTTCTTATTGCATTATATCGCACAAGCAATTTATCGACCAACAGAAACTCGTGCGCAAACTCGGAGAAAATCGTGTAGGCTGGTTCAACAATGTGCGGGGTCTCAACCACTTCAAAGACGCCGAAGTCCTGTTCGTTGTCGGTTTCCCGATGATTCCTTTCGACGAGATCGTAAGGCAGACACGAATCCTATTCAGGCAGGACTGGGACGACGAAGAAGAGGTAGAAAGGATGAGGAAAGATAAAGATCATAAGGTGCATAAGCCCATCAACCTGAAATGTGAAGATGACAAGCTTTATTATGTAAGAACAGTCCCAGCATATAGCTTTTCAAACCCCTATATACAGCTCTTTTTTGATTGTTTTATCAGGGCGGAGTATGAGCAAGCGATAGGCAGGGCGAGGGTGAATGAGCCGCTAAAATCTGGAAAGACTCAGGAAGTATATATCATTTGCGATCAGCCTACCGAATTTGTCAGGATTGACCAGGTGGTCGACGGTAAGGACATCGCTGGAGATCCCCGCAAGATAAGCACCCGGCAGAAGATCTCTGATGCTATTAAGATACTTCAAGAACAGGGCATAAAGATTACCCCGAAGAATCTTAAGTCTGTGTGCGATATAGCTCTCAGAACGATTCAAAGACACTACAAAAGCGTATTGGAGGAACAAACCCGAATGGAACATCGTGTAGAAAATGGATTCGTTTTCTGTCGGATGGATATGACAGGCGATTATGATGGAGTGCCAAAACTTTTTAAGGCTTCTTGAGTATAGCGATGAACATGATTCTGAAGTTCTCTATGCACGAGTTCGATCTATCCCTTGAGATTACTGAGCGAGAAGGTAGACTATACTTAGGAGAATCGCCGTGGATTGAATTGATCTGCTTCTTCCAAGATCTATCCTTCATGAGTAAGGGTGATTAATGTCTATAAGCTATGTTGCCAGTTACTGGGACGCCAAAACCCTTTATAGTAAACTATAAGGGTTTTTGGCGTCCTTGCTTCAAGATCTCGCATGTAACCTTGCTAGTGACCAGGTTTCATTATGCTCACGTTTTTTTGGGTTGCCGAAACTTATCTCACGGCGCATATCAATATGAGATACCCTCATTTATGGGTCTTTGGGGTAGGTTTTTGATCTGTATTGCATGAACATACACTTCTGCATTTGATGTTGCTCCTCATACGTTCGCCTACTCATTAAATTTAGTTGTTGCATGTGAGAAGTAGTACCCTCACGGCAGGACAAGTATGCCAATTCCCCGAAACCATACAATCCAAATTGGAGTGATGCATATGGCAAAAACAGGACCAAAGACAGTTGAGGGCATAGCCGCGGTCACAAGAAACCTTCCTCCGCCACATGCTTCCGGGCCAAGGACACCCCAGGGTAAGTTCATTGTAAGCCTGAACGGGGTTAAACATGGTCTCTATTGTGAGTTTCTGCCTTGCAAGAGGAGCGGATGCTTTTATAAGGAGGTGTGTCCGCTTAGCAGCGAGGATGAAGGTAAACAAATTCTCCAGGAGATCTCCTATGGTTCGCCATGTCCATGGGAAGTGGCTGCATACGAGATGCTTTACCCGGCTTATCTGGAGGACCTAGCACCAAAGGATGAGGTTCGTGAAGCCCTTGTAAGGGAGTTGGTCATTCTTGAAATCAAACTTATGCGCTGCAGTAGGCTATCTGTGATTGAATGTGGCCTGATGCGCCAGGTGCCTGTCAAGGATACTCCATTCTCACGGACCGCTCCTTGCCTTGCGTCTAGGTACAGAAGTTATCTGTGGAGGAGGAAGGTAGACCTGCTGCAGACCTTGCTTACCGGCTGAGGAAAGAATCCGATAGGGATGAATAGGAAGCCAAGGTTGATCCCCTTTAGTCGCGAGAAATAATGAAGCCTTTACCCTGGAGCTGCTTAACGAATTCCTTCTTGAGTTCGCCGCTAAGCCCCATGTCATTTCCCCTCCTTGCATATTATGTGCTTTTGATAGTTATGAACCATCTGGATCTGGCCGTCCGACTTTGGCGAGGAGCCTCCTGAACCCCTTTATTTCATTTGCATTCCATGGCGCACGAATTCGGATTCTCATGGTAGACCACGCTCCTTAAGGCTGGGATACTTGCCGTTGTTGCCGATTATGATATGATCCCCTTTCTTCTCGCCGATTGTGATGGACGGTAGCTCCGATAGACTGAGATCTCCGGCACGTGGGTGTCTCACCACTCATTTCTCCTTTCCAGTTTCGGGACACAAAAAAGAGCCTTTGGCCGGGCTCTTGGTTACATCTCGTAGATTCATACGCGCAACTTACAACTTACAGGGCAAGACGCGTTGTTTCCCTTTGGCCCCATGGACGATGAACTCAGATAGCCATGGATAGCTATGGCCTTCGGGGCTCTTGTAACGATGATTTACTACCTTGAATGGGTACCCTCCGGCAGCAGCCTCTAGAGCTTCCACCACTCCACATAGTGCTTCCTGCTGATGGGCGATGTTTGAGTTGGGAGCGAAGCCAAGATGGTGGACGTAACGGAGGGCCTCATCGAAGTTATGAACGGTCTTCACTCGTTTCACCTCCTCTCAAGGTTGATACATTCATGACCAACTCTATGGCCTCGATTAACTTGGATCCTTCATTTTGAGGCCTTTCCCCCCCTTACATGATTAAGGCCGGGATTTGTGGCTCCCGGCGGGCCAGATCTGTTATGGATACTCAGGTTGCTTCAAGATCACCCAGCTGCAGCCTTTCTCTGGCAGACCATGCAGAGCGGTCTCCCAAACTTGCGCATGGAGAAGTCATATACCGACTGCGTTATCTCAGCCCCGCAGTGGTCGCATAAGGGTAAAGTAGCCCTGTCACTCCTGCCGGATCTGGCGCCTCTCCTGGATGGCTCTGAATCCCCACTCTGCTTGATAGGGGGTGATTCATCATAGTCATCCTCGACCTCACCCATCTCCTCAAGAGAGGTCATGTCCACCCCGGTAAAGTCCCTGAGGGCCCTGGCCTTGGCCCTCGTGGCGGCCATCCTCAGGATATGCGGGGCTATATTCCGGTTCACGTTGTCGGGCGAGGCGTCTCCCACCTCGCGGTGTATGGAACCATCCTCACCCTCGATGATCGCCGAACACACGGCATAATTCCCGTTCTCCGGGGAGGGAATCTGGACTATCTCAGCCTCGAGCCTTCTTATGCCCTTCTCACGGGCAAGCTCAAGCAGACCCCCGTAGAGGATGAAGTCTTTCCCCTGTAGCCTCCTCACAAACCTCTTCCTGAATTCCTCACCGAACTCCATAGCTCTCTCCTCCTCGTTCTGAAGTCATAACCCACATGGACCCCCAGGAAACTTAAAGTCCATCTGTAACCGATGGGCATATACCCGGGTAGATGATGTTTAGGTGCAGGATGTCACCACAGGACGTTATTATCGCCCCCGGCGGGATCTTGACGCACCTTAATCCTCTCCACCATAGCCTTATTGCCGAAGGCGATAAACTCCCCGCATTTCATGCACCGGAATATCTGGCAGTGGTCATCTGTCACCTCCTCGAATAGTTCACTCCCGCAGGATTTACACATTATGACCGTCCCATGGAATCTCACCTTCAACATGATCTTGGCCTCCTCTTATATCTAGGATTTCTCACTCCATCCCTCAGAAACAGAAAGTGCCCGCTCTTGGCGCGCGGACATATCCTATCTCCACAGATATGCTTGATGTATGCCAGGAATTACCTTATAACCCTATATGCATGATAAACTGATGGATTATACTTATGGCTATCGGCTGGTCCTGAATACTCAGATTAGAATGCCAGGCCTCTCTCTCGTATACTGGCGTAGCGATCCTCAGCAAGTATGATATGGTCTATGACCGGTATGTCCAGCAGGTTCCCCGCCTGGATCATGCGCCTGGTGATCTCTATATCCTCCCTGCTCGGCGTGGGGTCACCGCTCGGGTGGTTATGGACGAGTATGATCTGAAGGGCATTGGCCAGTATCGCAGGCTTGAATACCTCCCGCGGGTGCACCAGGCTTGAGTTCAGGTTCCCCACACTCACTATGTTTGCTCCTATGAGCTGATTCTTGGTGTTGAGAAGAAGAACAGAGAAGATCTCCCGGTCTGTGCCGCTGTAATACAGCCGTGCGACTTCTGCTGCTATTGACGCGTTATTGATGCTTACCCCTGTGCTATCATATGGAACGGTCTTTGACTTCACGAGCTTGATGGAATACAGCGAGAATCCTTTCTTCATATCCGATCTCCTTTCCAATTAGAATTAAATGGAGTAGCCCCAGTTGGAACCACTCCACTGCATGTGCTCCTTGTGGTTTTGTATGTGTGTGCTATTGCATTCTCCCGGTGACTCGAAGCCCTACTTTCAGGCCTGCGGTAAACAGCTCGTCTATCGCCCCGAGTAACCCTCCACCTGCGATCTTGAGGCAATCAACCGCGGTCCTCCCGATGGAGTCTACCGCTGCTCTTATCTGAGCCTTCGCCTCCTCCGGGGTTACCGGCTGAGGACCTACTGGCCTCACTTCTTCCCTTGCGTTAAGCGCAGCATTTACCGCGGTAACTACGATCTCAGCCAGCTCTTTCTGGGTGATCATTATGACCTCAGCGTCACCCCTGCCACTCACCTGATTCTGATCTTGACGATTCAGATTGTTCATGCCTTCTACCATCCTTTCTAAATTTTGGTTAATGATTTCATTACCTGACCCCTAAGCCATATATCACCCCCATCTCCGGCTGGAATAATAAATGGGCCCGCATCATGGATGCGGGCCCTACAGGGATTTCATCATGCCATCAATCACTTGCCATTGATCACCTCTTGAAAGCGCCTGCTCCTGGTGCCTGAGCAGCTTGGAGGGACCCTGCGCCAGGTCTTGGGGTCGATATGAGACCTTCGCTTGGGGCAACTCTTACAGGGATCCAGTAACAGGTCGAAGTAGTCTTCTCTTTCTCTTTCGGGGACGATGCGGTTAAGCTCAGGCGATATGCCGATCTCCCAGCCGAACACGAGGTCGCGGAATACCTCACAGTCAGCCTTGCAGCAACTCTCCCTTGCACGCTTGCAATATCTGCAGTATATGACCTTGGCCGAAGGCAGAACCTCCGGCCCGTTCTGATCCACTGAACTCATACGGTTCCATATCTTCTGCATCTCAGCATGGAGCCGTTTAAACCTCTGCTCATTTTCGATTTCTTCACCTGACATAGGACGAATATGGGCATGAGATATCTCTGCCATAGCGCGAATGGTCATAGTTTCATCTCCTTTTGATTTTTAGTTTCATTTAAGACCTTCTTTTGATCATTGAGGGACACGCTCATACATATACCAGAGCTGAACGGTACTCTGCCTGGAGGCTGATTCTCAGCCCTCTCAAGGTAGGGGCTTTAATATGTGAGGGGCGTCCTCTGCGGGACTTACGGGATAGCAAACGCGGGCGAGGGGAAAAGCCGGGCCGGAGGCCTGAGTGCTTCCGGTACGTGGAATCACCTTAGATAATGGTCAGCCTCTGGGCGAGTTTCAGCACGAGAGCTTCGAGCCTCTTTCTTGGTAGCTCCTCTATTTCGACTATATCAAGGTATCTCATCTCACCCTGCCTTTGAGGTGGTAGGAGTGAAGCCCTCTTCCCTTGCTTGAGGATTCTGAACCCATATAATGTCAGGATCCCGTTGAGGCGTATGTTGATAAATGCCTTGAGAGGGCTCTCATACTTTGCCTTGAGAATCTGAAGCCCGGTCACTTTGAGGCCGGGCGCAATCTCATAACCGCCACATTCATCCAGCTGATACCAGCCGCCTTTGAGGGGCGGTAACGGCCGCTCTGCTGGGGCCGCAGCGTCGCGTTTATCCTCTTTCTCGGTATTGAGCGCCTGCGTCATCATGGCCTGCTTTTCCTCCTTCACCTTTGCCTTTGCCTCTAAAACCTGGAATAGCTCATCTCCCTGCAGCAGGGTGAACTCAGCCATATTTGCTACCACCTCAACTCCGTCTTCCCTTATAGCCTTTATCCTTCCATCACGTACGGCCTCGACAACGTAAAGGACTCCATCCTTCAAGACAACGTCGCCTCTGGTGATCTCATAGTCCTCTTGTCTTGCTTCGTCAATATGCATGGCCTGCCATATCTCGGCTGGCATAATCTATTCTCCTTTCGTGGTGGTATCAGTGTTCTGGAGATCATAATTAAGCCCGGGGCCTTCGCTCCGGGCTCTTTGGGAATCTCACTTCAATCTCATGGATCTTATTTGTCCCGATCCTTAGGATCTCTATCACCACTCTCTTACCGGCAGAGGTAATGCATGACCAGTCAGCCTCGCCACGGAAGGTATGCAGATCACACCCTTCCTCCCAGATGGCTTGTTCCTGGAGGCGGGCCGGTATCCCTTTCTTATGAGGGGTTATCCAGATTAACGAATCAACCCTGGCCTTTCTCCCATAGTGGGCCAGGGCTTCGTTTGCGGACCTCACTGCTTCCGTCGCAAGTGGCACTGGATCGCTGTCTTTCATGCGGGCCGGGTGAGCACAGAAATGGCGGGGTGCTACATCACCTTTATCCCTCATCTCCCATGTGCTCCGTCCTTCACCATGGAGAGTTATGTGCCACCTGCAAGTAGCGCACTTCCTCCACTCATGACCAGAGCGGGCTGGCGCGCCAGTGAGCCCTAATCCATAAAGCCATCCCTTCAATGCCGCGCCCTTTATATCTGAGGAGATATCATGGGAACCCACCTGCCATCTGAATTTATCCATCCACTTGGGTTCCAGTGCTTTGGGGGTGAGTTTCTCCTTTACCGGGTCATATGGCGGGGTTATGTAGTACCCTGGAAACACGATCCTATATGCTCCAGTTTCAGGTTCCTTAACCCAGAAAGGAATGCTTATGCCGAACTCCGCATGGGAGATGAATAGTCGCCCCATGCCTGCGGTGTTGTTCCGGCCGGGCAGCCGTCTTGTATCATAGACTGTGAGGACCGGAGTGAATGTAAGCTCACCCTGAGGTGCGCCGTCGCTGCCATTGGCTATGCGGCGAGCTAACATCGTCGAGAAAACCCTGGTCACATTCTGCCTCTCAAAGAAAACGTAGACATCCTTTCCTAATACAGCTCGATCGTTGATTACCACGCTTCTAAAGGTTAAAAGCCCCGAGAACAGAGCAACCATCCCCGATGGATGGTTGTTGCTTGTGGGTCTCGCATCATAGACCCTCACAAGGTCAGTCCTAAAAAGGCTTGTTATGAAAGATTCATCACCCTTCATCATAGACATTTTCGTCTCCTCCCTCTCTTGGAACATTTCTGGTTTGGCTATCCATAGGCTGAGAATGTAAGGATAAACCTAAAGACTGCTATATCTCTGGCCTTTTGCGGTAGCCCGGCCTGAAAGCAAAGCCCGCCTTGCTATGCTTCCACCTCCCTTCTGTCTTGAATTGAGATGGAATATATAAGGTCCTTTGTATGCTTCCCCTGCAGAGGGGTGGGGCTCGGAAAGATTTCGGGAAAGCTTCAGGTGTTTCATGGACCTCCCGAGAAAAATTCCCGGATTTGGGCCTATTAAAGGCTCGTTCAGCTTGGGGGAGTTATGAGGATGGAGCGGGATGAGGCTTCTTAGGATGGGGCAGGATGAATCAACCGCATGTAGAACTGTAGATTTGATGGACTATTTGGAAGCCTCGCAGGGGGAGTCTTCATGCCCTATCGAATCGGTATTGACCCGGGGATCAGGGTCCAGCGGCAGCGGGTGCTCCAGGCTTTAGCCGTAGGGAATCATAGCAGAGAACTACCCCTTCCCTACGAAAAGGGTAGTTCATTTAGCAAGAGGAAAGAGTTGGACGGAACAGAACAATTGGAGTAGAATAATCCAAAGAAAGGTCCACTAGGTAAAGGGGAGGATGTAACGATTAGGTATGGAATCAAGGGAGTCCTTTATGCGATCCATAGTAAGCGAGGTGCGTATTGCACGGATTTTGTTATGTATCGCCTTTACTCCTGCATATATAGTCCTGGCGCCTCCAATGCCTTATGCCCTTCTACCCCTGTTGTTTGTTGCGGGGTTCATCGCTTCTCAGTTTCTTGACCTGAAGCGCCTTTACTATCCATGGCTCAGCTATCTCTCACCGGTTTCAGGCTTCCTCCTGAATGCCTCCGTGATATTTACCACGGGATTTCAGAGGAGCCCCTTTCTGTTCTTCGTGCTAGTGCCTATCGTGACTTATGGGATAGAAAGGCACCCCATTTGGGTCTTTCGTTCGGCAATGATGAATACATCAATCCTGGCATTTCTCAGCCTGCGCGCGCTGATTCAAACAGACTGGTTTGGTTTGGCCTATACGCTGGGAATAACGATGACAAGCCACACTGCGTGCCGTCTTATGAGAAGAACCCAAGGGTTATCGAGATCCTATATTCTCACCATGGAAGATGCTCTTGGCAAGGATCCTCTTACCGGCCTTTACAACCGCAGGGCGCTTGAAGAATACGCTTCAGATCTCTCACATAGACAAATTCCCTTTACACTCATAATGTGCGACCTTGACGGTTTCAAGCGTTACAACGACAGACTTGGTCATCTGGCAGGCGATGAGGCTCTGAAGAAGGTCGGGGTTCTCCTTAGGGAATCGCTGAGGCCCGCTGATGCCGTGTTCAGGTATGGGGGCGATGAATTCGTGATAATTGTGCCAGATGTCAGTGAGTTCATTGTCAATTATATATGCGCCAGAATAAGGAAACGGATCTTGAAGGATGTGCCAGAGGTCGGGATATCTTTTGGAAAGGCATTTTCCCCCAAAGATGGGACTACCGTTCGGAAAGTAATGGAGACCGCTGACCAGAGACTGTACGAAGCAAAGCGAATGTCCCAGCAGAGACGCACCGCATTTAAGAAGGAGGAAGTTTAGTGCACGAAAGAAAACTAGATTGGTTTGAGAAGATTCCCGTAGGGATAATGCAGTTGGGGACAAATCTTGATATCATATTGGCCAATGAGGAAGTAAAAAGGCTGTTGTCGCTTTTCCAAGTTCCTCCGTCAGGGGGAATCCCGGATGAACTCCATTCGCAATTGGAGATCGCCCTAAACAAAGGAGTGATCAGAGAAGGAAGTGTATACTCATTACTGGTAAAGTCTCCTGATGAAAGGTATGTGCGTTTCCTTGTCCAAAAGCTGGAGGATGATGCCTTAATCTTAGCCGCAGAAGATGTGACAGAGTTTGAATGGGCAAAATCCGAGGAACGTACTATGCGCGAGGAGATCGACAGGGCCTTTACCTTCTCCCTCTTAGAGCCCTCAGTTGCTAGGAAGCTATCCTGCACGCCGGAATACCAGGATGAACCAGCAGCCTCTGGGCTAATCAAGATAGTCGGGGTTATTGCAGACGGGACACACAGGCACGTGATAAACATCCTCAAGCTCGCGGCCGATCTGGGGGCGCTTGGTATATTCGATTTCCCCGGCATCTCAAGGGATATATTGACAAAGGCCGCGATATATCACGATCTTTGCAAGACTCAGCCAGTGCTGAATGTCGGGGATATGGTAAATCCCGCGGAAGTCTTTCCTCCGGGCAAGCTCCACGCACGGTTGGGAGCAGATATGGGATACAGTTATTACAAGCTTGGAGACGAGGTGTGCAATATCATAAGATACCATCATCATGAGGAAAATGAACTTCCAAGTGACTTCCCGTCGCATCTGCTCCCTCAACTGAGACTATTTAAGCTGCTGGACGGGCTTTCAGCCGGCATGACCAGGCGCAATGCTTCTGTAAGGGTTGGGTTCGAAGGTGGAAGGGTCTACATATCAGAGAAAAGTCTGCTCCCTAAATACTCTGGGAGTTACGCACTCAATCTTTATGGGGGTGAGAGGATTGAGATTGTAGAGGAAGATTCCCACCTCATATATCGCACGCAGAGGCTAAAGCCAGCTCCGGCTTTCGACTAGTGGACTACCCCTTCCTGTAAGGAAGGGGCTTCCTGCTTCATCGGGAGCCTGCGCCCCCTATTTCTCTTGCTCTTCAAGCATTGCCGGAACTGGTTCCTTGTTGTAGGGGCCGGTCTAATTTGACATTTAAATAGGGGGAAAATCCAATTGAAGATGGCAGCAACCCAAGGCCCGGGGGTACGGTACCCAGGGTTTTTGTTTTGTGGAGGCGGTAGAGGAAGAAGGATGGTAGCTCGTGGCGCAGCATATGGAGTATGAGTGTAGGAAGCATCGGATTGGAGGGTGCATATTGAGAAGGCGAGAAGGCGCCCGTAACAACCTCCTCGCCGGACCAAAAACACCCATGCCTATCGTAATAGCACTCGCTGGTAGCCGGGCTACCTGACGGGTAACCTTCCTTACGGCGGGAAAGCGTAAAATCACGCCGTTCAAGCCACATTGAAAGTGCCCGGCCTTCTGGCCGGGCACAAAAGGGGAAACATCGCTGAGGAAGGGGGCCTTCCTCCCCTTCGGCTCCTTCTACTTCTTGCGCCATCATATGGACGCTATTGGTTCCGCTCTTAAGCCGGAGCTGTTTATGTTAAGAAGCCGAACAATATTTTCACTCCTTACTTTTTTAGGCAGGAAGGTTTAAATCAGTGTCGTAAATATCGTCGTAAACATTATCAAGGAGCGGATTTAATGAACACGGCCCTTTATTCGGTCGCTTAGGGGCGTGGGAGAAAGTAGCGAGACCGGCCGCTTACCATCATTGGTATGATGGCTGCCGGTCTTTATGTTTCTCAGGAGGAATAAACAATATTATAGAGCAGGCGTCACAAAATGGGGTGGGGCGAGAAGCTGAAGCGCTGGTGGTATAATCAACTGATCATGAATCGCGTCAAAGTTATCTCTTATCTCTTAACCATATTATCGGTGTTTGCCATGGTAGGCCTGATAATACAAGAGTGTTGTTCCTTTCAGCTTAAGATGACTCAGCGAATCATTTTTACAGGACAATCCCCATCATAGGAGCAGTGATATTGCTTGGCAGATAAACCCCGCTATTAGTAGGAATAGCCCTAACCTCGTTCTTCGGTTTTGGCGCGGCAGGTAGGTTGTAACAGTATCATTCCCACCCCAAACTCCGATTGCGCATAAGATTGTGTCCAGAACTCCAGTCGCAATGAGGTATCCCCCCCAAGCACCGGAGATTAATCCTACAATGGATACCAGAACATCAAGTTGAAAACCGTGTTTCCTAAGATATATTGCATAGAAGAATATCGTAACCAAGGTGGCACAAGATATAAGAATACGCAGGATTCTAGTCCAGAGGGCACAACCTGGACAATGCCTTTGTATTTCTACCGGTCGGCTTAGCATCTCCTCTGCTCCTCTATAGCATCTCCCGCATGAAGGACATTTGAGGTCTGCATCCATACGCCTATCCTCCCTTGTGGCATTGAGCAACAACATTATGTTAACGCATATGCACCTTCTAGGTTCTAAGTTAGTATCCAATTAAATTTGCCACTTTGCCAGTCATATGTTACAATGTCCTGCTAGAGACCATATTGGCCTGTAGCAGGGAGGATGAGTCTATGATCTATGTGGGTAGGTTGAGCTACAAGCAACGAGATGAGCTTATTAAGTTCTCGCGTCACGCGGTCGGAAGGGAGGCACTTCGTGCTCATATGGTGCTCCTATCTTCAGCGTCGGTACCATAAGACGAATCCTCCATAGCCTGGGATTCCGATGGAGAAGGCCCAAACTCGTTGCTCTGAAGTCTGACCCTATGAAAGATTTCAAGCTTGCGGTCATAGACATATTCCTTAAGGCCTTTGGTTCTGCTTGTACCGTGTTCTTTCAGGACGAATCATACTGCCAGCTGCTACCTAACGTTCGTTCCTGCTGGATGAGACGAGGCCAGCAGAAAGAGATTATTACGCCAGGTACCAATAAGCGAGTAAGTG
>JABLXA010000042.1 GCA_013178415.1 Bacillota bacterium
CGAGTGCATCATCGCGAACAAACAGCTGTTGCAAAACCTCTCCGTCTACTGTAACCTGATACTGGGCCATCTCTTACTCCTCCTGGTGATGTTTCTATTTCAATTATTCATCTACCAGAGGAGGGGTGGCCCTTCCTTCTTCTAGGGCCCCTTCTACTCCTTTTTACACCATTATACGGACGCTACTCCCTTGAAATCCAGGTTCATGGATTTCCTTTTCATATCTCACGAAGTCTTTTCGTGGGAAAAGCCTTGTAATAGGAGTGGATGACCAACGGCCATTAACAAAATAGTTTTGTACCAGTAAAGCATAGCCCACTGATTATCTCGCTAATCTATCAATGAGCCAATAACAAATAGGGACCTTGACGTTGTCCTGAGTATTTGACATACCATAGCGATTTCCTTGTTGAAATCATGATATAATTTAACTAATGCCATTTAGATCGCCGGGCCGGTCGCGATAGTCTTCCTCGCCCTTCGAGAATACCCCTCCTACCCGGCTCAGAGGCAGAGAGTTTCTGTAACTGCATGAAGGAAGGAGAGCACTGGCGTATCCCACCTAGAAGATTGTGGGGACTCTGCGTCGAACGCCTATGATGCCCGTTATCATCGCAAAAAGGCTCACCAAGACATTTGTCACAAAACAGAAGGGGTCAGGCCTCAGGGAAAGTATTCGTTCTATCTTCAGGCCTGAATTTTCGCACATCCACGCAGTGCGCGGAATTTCCTTCGAAGTTGCCCAGGGTGAGTCTCTGGCTTTCATCGGCCCAAATGGCGCAGGGAAATCCACGACCATCAAGATTCTCACCGGCATTCTCTTCCCCACCTCCGGGGAGGCAAGAGTGCTGGGATTTACGCCGTGGAATGACCGCGAACGGTTGGCATTCCATATAGGATCCGTCTTTGGGCAGAAATCACAGCTGTGGTATCACCTACCCCCATTAGACACTTTTGACCTCCTGGCCAGAATCTATGAGCTTGATCACCACGAATATATTAAGAGAAGGGATCACCTCATCGACATATTCGAGATAAAAGAGTTTGAACGCACTCCTGTAAGAAAGTTGTCCCTTGGCCAGAGAATGAGGTGTGAGATTGCGGCCTCGCTTCTTCACAAACCAGCTCTCATTCTTCTCGACGAGCCTACCATTGGTCTGGATGTGGTGGCAAGGCAGAGTATACGTGCGCTGATAAAGCATGTAAACACGCACGAGGGGACCACGGTATTCCTTACTTCCCATGATGTGGGAGATATCGAGGACCTCTGCCGTCGCGTTATTGTTATAAACAATGGGCAGCTTGTCCTGGATGAGAGTACTTCCACCCTGAAGCGGACATACCTGAAGAGCAAGGTAATAGATCTCAAATGCGGAGCTCCGGTGTCAGAGGGAAGCATATCCCTCCCGGGTGTGCGGGTCGTCAAGGCAAAAGGCTATGGCATAAAACTTGAGGTAGATACGAGCCAGCGGCAGATTGAACAGGTGGTGAGTTTCATCCTCCAGAACTTCAAAGTGATCGATATAAATATATCCGACCCGCCCCTTGAGGACATAATCGCCACAATCTATCGCGAAATTCAACCTGCCGGGGGTGGAGATAGGTGAATGACCGGCCGGCGGCTGCATCAGGTTTTGATTTAGTCCCAGATCGCGGATACTACATAGATCCGGGTCGCGGACGCCGCAGGGGGATATTCCATGTCATCAGGTCCATGGATAAGTATCTCAAGGTGCTGACCTTATCCATCGAGAATTCCATCGCTTATTTCTATGACACCCTGGCCCGGACTATTTTCATGGCGGTCGTGATCTTTGTGTTCGTTCATCTCTGGAGAACAACCTACTCAATTACAGGCCATGCCGTCATCTCCGGCTATTCCATGACACAGATGATCTGGTACCTCGTTTTGACGGAGAGCATCATAACCGGGAGAATCCGGTACACCCGGAGAATGGATGAAGAAGTCAGGTCAGGGCAGATCGCATATTCGCTGAATAAGCCATTCAACTATCTCCTGTTCCACTATTCGATGTTTCTGGGGGAGTCCCTCGTCAGAGTCATGGCCAGCCTTCTGGTGGGTGGGATAGTTGCGCTTCTGATGGTAGGGCCGATTTATGTGCCGGCAGGGGCAATCATCCCCGTTGTGGTGGCCATTTTATTGGGGCTAACAGTAGATTTCGCCATATCATCGTCAATAGGGCTGCTCGCTTTCTGGGTGGAAGATACAGCGCCTTTCGGCCTTATCTACAATTGCCTTACACTCATACTGGGAGGGACTCTGCTGCCCCTTGAATTATTCCCGGCCGCGCTGCGCCGGGTGGCGGAAGCCTTGCCAATGAATCAAGTAGTCTACGCGCCTGCAAGGCTATTTGCCAATTTCTCCGGAGAGGCGCCCGTAGCTATCCTTCTGGCGCAGATAACCTGGGTTGTGATTCTCGCTCTCGCGCTTTCCGGCATATTCAACCTCGGGAGGAGGAGGCTAAATGTCAACGGGGGATAGCTTCCGGCAACGCATCCTGCAGCATCTCAAGCTCGTAGCGGCTTATGCGCAAATCAATTTCCAGACGGCAATGGAATATCGCGCCAGTTTTTTCTCACAGATCATCGGAATGTTCTTGAATGATGGGATCTGGCTTGCCTTCTGGTGGCTATATTTCACCAAATTCCCGGTGCTCGGGGCATGGCAGCGACAGGATGTAGTTGTGCTGTGGGCAGTCCTCGCCACCTCATTTGGCTTAGCGTCAGGTATTTTCGGAAATTGCCTCAATCTGGCCGGCGTGATCTTGCGCGGCGAACTAGATTTTTACCTCACCCTCCCGAAAGATGTGTTAACCCATGTGCTCATTACTCGCATGAGCACCTCCGCCTGGGGGGACGTGGCTTTTGGAATCCTGGTCTTTGCGGCATTTGGTGATCCCACCCCTGTTCGTGTTATACTCTACCTTCTCTCCATAGCAATGGCAGCAGTGTTCTTTGTCAGCTTCTTTGTGCTCGCACATTCTCTGGCTTTCTTCATCGGAAATGCCCAGGGCATCTCAGAGCAGCTTGCCATGACCATGATTCATTTCTCCTCATATCCGACTTCAGTTTTTCGAGGGATGACGAAGATAATCCTATTCACCCTCATTCCAGCCGGATTCATCAATTCTGTTCCGGTGCATGTAATTCGCGATTTTCGCCCGGGCTTCTTCGGAGCCCTTATAGCGGCTACATTGGCCATGGCAATAAGCGCCCGGTTCCTCTTTCGGGTGGGATTGCGACGCTATGAATCAGGAAATCTCATCACCGTGAGATTATAAATAATGGGGAGGTAAGTTGTGGAATGATTCGGACAGCACAGGAAATGGAACGGGAAATACGCGAAAAGATGCGTGGGGGTACTGGATTAGTTGAGATTCGCCATATCTTCCGGGAGGATCAGCTAACCGGCAAGGCACGGCTCTTTGCCCATTTGCATCTGCCGCCAGGCGCATCGATTGGCTTTCATCGCCATGAGGGTGAAGAGGAAATCTTCTATATTTTATCTGGTCATGGAATCGTGGACGACAATGGGACCCGGAGAGAAGTGGCTCCTGGAGACGCTGTTCTTACCGGCGGCGGCGCAGGGCATGCAATTGAGGCATCGGGAGATGAACCCCTGGAAATGGTGGCAGTTATCCTGAAGTATAGCTGAGCGTTGGAATACATAGGTCATAAGGGCATAACTTATATTGACCCATTAGCTTAATTCATTTATGATTGGCCTTAGGCAGGAGGGATTTAATGGATAGGCGTATTGTAACGCTATACTTGAACACAATGGAAAAGGGAGGCGGCGTCACGGGACTAAAACCATCCCTGGATGCTATTCCTTGGCAAAAAGATCAAAGGGATTACAAATGATATATTTACTCCAGGCTCGTTCCCGGTCGATCATCCTCATCCTCCCTGACGCGCGATAGGTCCTCCACGAGGTCGCGGCGATCCTTCCATTTCCCGGCCACAGCCCTAACTATGTCCTTTGCCCTTTGGGGCGCTACGGGCTTAATGGTAATTTTATCTATAGCCGGAACAATCTCAACCAGATCGCCAGGTTGGATTTTGGCAATCCTTAACGCCTCTCCAATTAAGATACTACCGTCTGGTGCAATCCTTTTCCTAACTGGTAGCAATGATCATCCCCCCAAGCGTGGTTAATTAAAGACAAGTAAAGAGTATCACCTTTCTTGTAAGATTATACCACAGAAAAATGCTCCCTTTCAACCAGTAACACTATTTTATCATTTCCTTCGGCATCACCTCGATCGCTGCGCGCAGTTGGCCTAACCCAGAATATGCACGCTGCGGCTTCCATCATTCTGATGGCACCGCCGCAGCAGCATAAGACTCCGCCCAAATCAAGAGCAAACCTGATCCAGGATACGTTTCAGGCCAGCGAATGAACGACGTGTTGCATCCTCCGGCGTGAGACCTTCTGCGCGGAAGTGGGTTTCTAGGGAAAGCACTCCATCATATCCATCTCGTTTGAGGGCCGCCATTTGGCCTAAGAGGTCGATCCGCCCTTCCCCTATGGCCGCCCACATCCGCCGGCCTGTCTCTTGATCAATCTTGGCATCCTTCAGATGCACATGAATGATCTTATCCTTCCTCACAGCCTCGTACCCGTCCGGATAAGGGGTTTCATTCAGGAAGAAGGCATTGCCGGGATCCCATATGATTCCAAAGGAAGCGAACCGATCCGGGTATTTGTTCATGATTATGGAGAGGAAACGCCTGACTTCGTCTCCGTTCCCGACGCAACATTCATGCTCATTTTCAAGGGCGAGTTTGACCCCCGCCTCCTTGACCATAGCTAAAGGCTCATCAAAATATGAAGCAATTTCCTCAAGAAGCTCATCAGTGACGGCAGGCTGACGCCAGAACGCAAAAGTCCTCACTATTGGGGCATCGAAATAGTGCGCGAGGTCCAGACACCTTCGCAAGATATTCAGTTGACGTTCATAATCTCCTCCAGAAGCAAAAAAGGTATCTTTCCCAACCGAGTGCCTTGTGGGCTTGCCCGGAAGGTCGCTCTTAAGGAATGGCCCGGCGATGGCAGCAACCTTCAGATTTCTCTTTTCAATTGCCTCTTTAACCTGCGAAATCTTATCATCTTTCAGGTCAGCTATGTTTATACCCCAGATGGAACGGAGCTCCACATATCCCATATTGAATTCACAAATGACATCGAGCGCATGGTCAAGGTCTTGACTTATCTCATCGGTGATAACCCCAAGCTTGAACAAAGCCGTCCTCCTCCTTCGCGTTCTGATATGTAGGATTGCGTCCATGCGACATGGAGAATAAAATCGGTATGTGCCATTGCCTTCATGTTTTGATATATAGGACTGAGCCAAGTTGGGCGCCATGGCTCCATATATATGAATCCCTATCTCAATATGGACTTAAGATACATATCTGTAGTCCTATCCACGGCCTTTGCCACAAACCGGATAAACTCCTCCCTTTTCCCCTCCCCTGCCTGCTCTAGGGCATCGTAATATTCAAGCCTGTCCTCGGGCCTTATAATCGCAATTGGATAACCGTCTCGCATCAGGCACAGATTCATAAGGAGCCTCGCAGTCCTCCCGTTGCCATCTATAAATGGATGGATAAGCGCCAGTTCAAGGTGCGCCAGGGCAGCGCGCTCAACAGCATGCATACTTTGCACCGCATCGTTGAGCCAGATGGAGAATTCATTCATGCGAATTGGCACATCCGCAGGGTCCGGGGGGATATACTTTGAGCCTGATATATAAACTTGCTGCGTTCGATATTTCCCCGCGTGCTCATCATCTATTCCTCGAAGGACAAGTGAATGGACCTGCCGTATTTCAAGCTCCGTGATGGGGTCACCACCCCTTGCAAGGCCTTCAACGAAGTCTATTGCCGCTTTATGATTAATGACTTCCAGGTGCTCCACAAGTGGCTTGCCACGCACTGTGAGTCCATGCTTCAATATGACCAAGGTCTCTTGCCTGGTGATGGTGCTCCCTTCAATGGCGTTGCTCGTATATGTCCATTCTATATCAAAATATTCTTTCAACTTCTGAACAACAGCATCAGGAAGAGGCCTGTGGCTATCAATCAACGCCTTCTTATCATCTATTCCCCTGAGGATCTCCGCTAGTGGCCGCGACTTTTCCATCCAACGACCCTTCTCAATAGGCCCCCAGGCGGCTGAAACCCACCTCAACGCAAAGATGAGTTGCCGTCCGGGAGTCCCGCATCTTAGATATCATTATTAGATTTTGATAGTCTTGAATTGAGGTAGATATGGCTCATTTTGCCTGAACATCGCGCTTACCATATCTTTTATTTCGCTTAGAGACAGGACTGCAGCCGTCAATGGGTCATAAGCAATAGCATGGAACACTAACCGTGGATTGCCCGTGAGGGCGCCTTCCACTGCCATCTCTTCCACCGCTATGCTGATATTGTTCAATGCAGCCAACTGTGGCGGTAATGCACCCACATGTATAGGATTAAAGCCACGACGATTGGCCAGGACCGGCACCTCGACACAGGCGTTCTCCGGCAAGTTGGAAATTATGCCGGTATTGGGCACATTCCCGTTAAATTCGTACGGTTCACCGCCAAGGACTGCATTTATGATATAAGCCGCATATTCATGACCGCGTTCCAGGCTGATATCTTTAGACAGCCACTCCTCTACATCGTCTTTCCAGGTATCTTCCCGCTTCAGGTATTCCTTCAAAATGTAGGCATATTCTCCAGGATTCCACCCGGTCCCATGAGTGCAGTATTTCTCAATCAAGTCAGGCCGTTTGCGGAACCACCAGCTATATTCTGAGTTGTGGCCGCTGGATTCAGTCACATAATAGTCAAGGTGAAGGAACATTTCGTTACGAACAATTTCTTCCTGATATATCTCGGGCCTCTTCACAGCTTCACGTATGAGAGGATATGCGTCTTCACCTTTCCATTCGTACCTCAGATACCATGCCTGGTGATTTATCCCTGCGCAGACGAAATCAATCTCCGACATCGGCGCGCCGATCCAGCGAGCCAGCATCTCTGCTGTCCCTTGCACACTATGGCAGAGGCCTGTGACTCGCACTGATGTCTCTCTCTGCATGGCCCTGCACAGCATGGCCATGGGGTTGGTGTAGTTCAGCAAGATGGCCTTTGGACAATATCGTTCGATGTCATGACAGATATCCAGCATAACCGGAATAGTTCTCAAGGCCCGGAAGATGCCTGCCGGCCCTCGTGTATCCCCTACATTGATATCAACCCCGAATTTCTTGGGAATCTCGATATCGTGACGCCAGACCTGGACATCACCAGCCAATATTGTGCACAGTACCGCGTCTGCTCCCTCAAGCGCCTTCGCCCGATCGGTGGTGGCTTCTATTTTGGCGGGATACTTACCCTGATTTATGATCTTCTCTACTGCCCGCTTTGCGAAGTTTAAGCGTTCTTCGTTTATATCCATGAGGGATATTGTGGCATCTGCGAGAAGCGGGAACGTGAGAATATCTCGCACCAGGTTGCGCGTAAATACCATGCTGCCGGCTCCGATGAAAGTGATCTTCGCCATAGCCCTGCCTCCTTGTCTTTACCTTACAATGGAATTACAATCTGACTCCCATCTTACATCCACCATATCATTCTGCGGATTTTCCCGATTTCCTTCCAACAGATCGAATATGAAGGGATGGTTCGCCATTGCTTTTAGATGATTAATGCCGCATATGCTCAACTTGTCCTCCTTAATGATATTATTGACGTACGTCAAAGCGTACGTTATATTACTATTGAGGTGTTGTAAGAATGAGAGTTATTAATGCCACTAAAGCGCGTGAAAAACTCTATTCACTGATTGATGCAGCCAGTCGTTCGCATGAACCCGTGCAAATCATTGGCAAAAGAGGCAATGCAGTATTGATTTCTGAGAGTGACTGGAATGCAATTCAGGAAACTCTTTACCTGTTGAGTATACCTGGCATGAGGGAATCGATACTCGAAGGAATGAAAACACCGATTGCAGAATGCCAGGAAGAGCTTGAATGGTGAATTATAAGTTGCTTTTTACCAGACAAGCCCAAAAAGATGCATTGAAAATTAAGGCTGCCGGCTTAAAAGAGAGTGTCCAAGAGTTGCTGACGATTTTAAAGAGCAATCCTTATCAAAATCCGCCCCCGTATGAAAAATTGGTGGGCGATTTATCAGGTGCTTATTCAAGGCGAATCAACATCAAGCACAGGCTAGTGTATCAGGTTTTGGAGGAACAGCGGATCGTGAAGATTTTGCGAATGTGGACTCATTATGAATAAGCAGCTATTTCAAGGAAATGGGCCCGAGAGGGCCCCTTCCAACTATCACTATTCGCCGTGACGCTCCGCACAGGCTGAAGCGCGGCGGCCTGCGACCGGTTCAGCCCGGTCAGTCGCGGAACTCAGTGCCAGCAGCTGAAGTCGGCACTGATAGACCTCTTCTTCTATCAATTTCCCATTATCAGGCCGGCAGCCACAGAAAGACTAGCAAAGTCGCCGACATTCTCCCCGAGTCCGGCGGGAACTATCTGGCACGCAGAAAGAGACTGGCCTAACGCTTCCCTTTTCAATTCCTCTATCACAATCGGCTCCAGAATGGACTTCTGCCTTACATAGATGCTACCAATGATGATTTTCTCCGGGTTGAGGATATCCACCAGGATGGCCAGGCCTCTGCCCAGCTTTCTACCCACAATGCGGAATACTTCCAGCGCCAGAGGATCCCCCATCTGCGCGGCCTCTCCTACTTTCTTGGTTGTCACATGGGGTAGCGCCTCGCGCGTCGGGCAGTAAAGACTAACCTTCCCTGAATCCAGCGCATCCTCCGCCATCTTCTTCGCAAGTTGCGCGATCCCCCCGCCACTACAGAATCCCTCGAAAGAGCCGGCCTTGCCATATCCCACCGGCCCATCGCGTTCAAGCCGGATATGACCAACCTCACCAGCCATGTCATTTGTCCCTGTATACAGCCTTCCATCCAGGATTAGGCCTGCCCCCATGCCCGTGCCAAAAGTGAGGAATATCATATTCTTGCATCCTCTGCCAGCCCCCCACCGCCATTCCGCCAGGGCGCAGGCATTAGCGTCATTTTGAAGCCCGACGGGTATGTGAAATTGCTCCACAAATGGCGTGAATACATCGATTGAATCCCAGTTAGGCAGATTGGGCGGGGATAGAATCAGGCCTCTTTTGCTGTCCAGCGGCCCTCCGCAGCTGATTCCGATTGCCGCAGGTGGACTCTCTGGATATTTCATGAGCAATTCCCTTAAACCACCGATGATCATCTGGATTGCGGTATCAGGCGATTCCGGAGTCGGGAATGCTAATTTATCTATGATCTCTATGCTGTTCTCAGTTGCTTTACCTAGTGAAATTGCACATTTAGTGCCACCAATGTCAACTCCGGCGACCACATTCATCCAAGGGAAACCTCCTCCAATTGTTGCCAAACAAACTGAGACTCCGCCATTTTCTTCACTACAAAAACGGACCACCGCTATCTTCGGCCTTCGCCCTGTAACGGCCCGATCTTCACCTTGCGATAGACCCATCTTTACCCTGCGATGGACCTATCTTCACTCTACAATAGCCCCATCTCCATCCTGCGATGGCCGCAAATGAGGGCCGTAATGGCGGACTACTTCGCTATATTCCCAGCGTCAAATTCCTCCGGAAGCGCAGCTATCTTCTCGAGCCAATTGCGATATTGATGAAATGAGAACGGCGGCTTCCCGAGGAGATAATGATTTCCGTATCTCCTGCCATCTATCGTCCACTCAATCAGGAATAGCCTGTGTTCTCCGTGGGAGACCCGGATGCGCCCCAGGACAGTGTTCTCGTTTGGGCGGGTAATGAAATCCCCTGCCAGGAGGTTTTCCCCTGTATCAGCGTCAACAACCCGGTAAGTCCCGGAGACCGCCTCCCTGGAATCATTCCCTGCCACGACATTCACATGCCAGTTTTCCGGCTCATCAATCATTATGCAGACAGGTTTCTGAACCCGCTTGATAAAGTAATAGGCAAGCTTCTTTCCGAAATAATAATCAACTATAGCATCAGAGAATTGTGGCCATCCATCCAGCATGTTCCACCAGATTATCCCGGTGCGACGCCATTTATGAAGCCGGGTCATCTCAATGAAGAATTTCTTCGCTTCAGCTTGCGAAATCTGCGATGCTAGCGCGAAATCCTCCAGGTTATCGGGTATCTCGCCAAACATTTCTTTAATCTGATTTGCCATCAATGGGACCCTGTAAGAATATCCGCTGTCGCCCTCCGGCACAGGATCAGTGCAATGGATGCGCCATTCCTCATTATCCTGGTAAGGCCACAGCATGTCAAGGCTGATGAATTTTTTGATCGAGGATACATTAGGACAACCATGGTACCCGATCTCACTCACGAAATGAGCTGTCGACTCTGTGTAAAAACGGCTCTTATAATAATCCCGAGGCCCCCACAGATGCTCCTCAGGCATGAGCCGCCTGTTTCTTCTTCTTACAACCTCAGGGGAATGATATGGTGAACTCGGCAAATAGGGTCGTGAAGGGTCGCAGCTATATACCACCTGGGGCAGGACTTCTCTGGTTATCCGGTTGTTCGCCGGGTCAAGGCCAGCCCCGGTGAAAACCTCATCACATTCATTATCCCCGCACCAAAGCGCAAGAGAAGGATGATTGCGCAGTTTTCGCACCACAGCAGTCGCCTCAGCACGGATTATATCGAGAAACTCGGGGGTCTGAGGGTATCGAGCGCACGCCATGGCAAAATCCTGCCACACCAAAATGCCATATTCATCGCAAATGTCAAAGAACTCATGATCCTCATAGACGTTTCCTCCCCAGCAGCGAACGATATTGCAGCCCAGGTCTTTGAAGAGGTCAAGGGCGGCGCGATAGCGTTCCGCATCCCGGCTGTGAAAGGCGTCCAGTGGAACCCAGTTGGAACCCTTGCAAAGTATTGGCGTGTCATTGACCTTGAAAAGAAATTCCCCCGGGCATTCAGCGGTAGTAACATCGGTCCGGATTAGTTCAATTACCCTGATCCCAATACGATCATGGCGGCTGGCGATTACTTCGCCATGGCGAAGTAATTCCGTAGTGACAGTATAGAGGTGCGGCTCGCCATAGCCACGAGGCCACCACAGCTTCGGGTTGGATATGTCGAATCTTATTTCCCCCGCATTGAAGAATACCGGACGCGTCACCTCAAAAGTTGAATCTTTGCATTTGAGGGAGGAATCTTCGCGCTCAAATGAGGAATCCCGACATTCTCCTCTAAATCTCAAAGCATAGCCTTCTGAAATTGGTTCGCAGGTATCTATCTGGAACATGATCCCTATGCTTGCCATCCTATCATTCGCCCTGTAAGTCCGGAAATAGAGATCCGTTATCTCATCTGAATCATGGACGACAAGCTCAACGGGCCTCCAGATCCCCGCTGAAAGCGCCCGCGGCATGATATCCCAGCCATAGCTATGAGGAGCCTTACGAATCCAAAGCTGTTCCCAATTCATCGGAGCGGCCGCCATTGATGGATCATAGATATGGCGGCGAGCCTCGTTGACCGGCGACCCCAACCTCACCACAAGATGGTTCCTTCCCTGGGGGCGGAGCTTCCCTGTAACATCAAAGCGATGTTCTATGAACATATTCCGGGATTCCCCAAGTTTTTCACCATTCAACCAATATGTAGCGATGCAATCAACCCCATGGAAAACCAATTCAACCTTGCGCCCTTCCACCTGCGGCGGCGTATCGAATTCTCGTTCATACCACCACTCATAAGTTTCATAAGGGCGAAGCTTTCGAATATTGGCGCCGAAAAAAGGCTCTGGAAGCTTTCCTGCCCGGATGAGATCCAGCTCCACATTACCGGGCACCTGCGCTTCTACAGGCCCAAACCCTGCATTCCGCAGGGTTTTGGGATCCTGTATGTTCATTTGTCCTTCAGGGAAGTAATAGAGATGCCATTTCCCGTTCAAGGCAACACGCATCTACAAACACTCTCCTTCTCAGGCTATTTCCATTTCCAGGAGATTTACCTCCCTGATCGGGAGCCTCCCGTCAGCAGGAATCCTGAAGGTCTTTATCTCGCAGGGCTTGAAATCTGCGATCCACTCCCGTTCTATAAGAGGAAGCCTGATCTTGGCTGAAGTGGTCGCCTTCCCTTCTGACTCGTAGACCCTCACAATCAGGTCGTCTGAATCCTCATGCGACTTCATTGCAGAGAGTAGGATATTCCCTGGATTTACCTCAATGAACGATAAGGAACCAGGGAGATTGCCATCATGATTGGATTCGACAAGACAGATGGCCGGCTGGTTGAGTTCCAGGCCTAATCTTACCGTCCCCGCTTCCCGCCAGGTATCTTTATGAGGCAGGATCAAGTATTTGAATGACTGAATCCCGTTATCGATGCTCTGATAGGTCACATCCGGAAGAACCCCATTGGTCTTATGGTCAGCATATGAGGGGCTTCTGAGGACTGTAAGCCGTATCTCCGAATCCTTTATGTCATAGCTGTATTTGCAATCATTCAGTATGCTCACGCCATAGCAGAGCTTTTTGCCACCTGCGGATACCGCCTGCCCTGTCACATCAGCCCAGTTCTGCGCAGGCTCTTCCTCTCCATCAGCAGGTCTCACTATATGCCCGAAAGGCATCTCGTATGTAGCCTCGGGTGCTTCCACATTGACCGGAAATGCCAGTTTCAGCATCTTATATGTCTCCCGCCAATCAACAGTCACCCGGCATTCAATATACGGGAGTTCCCTATAAAGGATAAAATCTTGTGTAACTTTTGACTTGTTACATGCGCTTTCCACTCTCAAGCGAGCCCGCACAGGGCCACTCTCCATGAGGCTTACGTCGGCATCCATGAACTTCGCGCATTCATTTCTGAACTCGAAGACCCCATGGCTCCATGTGTCACTGGGATCGTCGATTACAACAGGAACTGCCGCCCGGCCTGAAAACACCTTAACCCCATTCATCTTGTCGAAAAGCTCGCTGATATAACCTGTCCGAGGTTCAATTTCAACTCTGAGCCAGTCGTTCTCCAATGTTGTGGGCGTAGCCTTCAACATGCCACGGGACTCAATTTGCTCGGGAGAGAGGACCTCTTTGCTATTGTAGAAGACCCGATAACCCAGGGGCGGGATCTCAACAACAACTGCGCTTCTTTCTCGTTGAGTTATTATGTTCGGGTTTTCCACCCTTTGATGAAGTAGAGTGTTGCCTTCGGAGTCCATGATACCATCAATGGGTGGCCTGAATTCCAGAGGTGCCTTCACTGCCCAAGAATGGGGGTTAAATGCTATGAGCGCGGGTTCAGTCCCGGAGGTATTGATCTTGCTTGCAATGCTCTGAGTCGAAAAGGTCAGCTCCTCAGTACTTATCTGCAGCGAACGGCCATGAAGGTTTCTCGCATCCTCATACGCCTCGACTATGCATGTTCCACCCATAACATCGTGGAACTGGTTGAAGAGCAGATCTTGCCATGCCTGGGTAAGCTCTTTCTTCGGATATTCCTTCCCTGCCAGTAGCCCCGCCATTACTGAAAATTTTTCAGCTGCCAGCAGCATATTCTCTCCTCTTCGGTTATTTCGCTTTATCTCCGATAGCACTGAATAGCATCCACTTGCATGATGCTGGAGATCTTCGTGAATTACTGGAATATCTGATGTCCCCTTCTGTACGACCTTCTCGAAGAACCGGTTGGGGCTGCTGAATTCAAGCACGGGCATATCGGGATCAGCGTTCATCTCAATGATACTGGCTATGGACTCCTTTGTTGGGCCACCACCATGATTCCCTACCCCATAAAAGAACATCATATCTGGAAGGAGGGGTTTGACTTCATTTATGAACCTTCCGACCTTCTCGCCTAAATGACCGCCCCTTGAGTTGTAGCTTATCGGAATCCTATATGCGAGAACCCGCGAACCGTCATCGCTTTCCCACCAGAAGAGCCACGGGAGGGTCTTTTCATGGGACATGGGCCGCATGAAGACATAATAGTCCATCCCGCTCTTTTTCAGAATTTGCGGCAGCATGCCATTATGGCCAAAGGAATCGATATTATATCCTACCCTGGCCATTACCCCGAACTTCTCTTTGAAATATCTCTGCCCATATAGGCTTTGGCGAGCGAATGACTCCCCTGAAGGAATGTTGCAATCAGGTTCCATCCACCAGCCGCCTACTATACACCATTTGCCAGCCTCAACGGCCTTCTTGATGCGCTCGAAAAGCGCAGGGTCTGTCTTCTCAATCCACTGATAGACTGCGGCTGAACTGCATGTGAAGATAAATTCCGGAGTCTCCCCCATCCTGTCGAGGGCAGATTTAAAGGTAGAACGAGCAGACTCAAGCCCTTCAGGCCACTGCCAGAGCCAGACAGGGTCAATGTGGGCATTTCCGATCATATGTAGAGTATGAGCCTTAGGTCCGGCGCTGTCGCTCATTTTCATCGACCCCCCTTCATCTTGTTGTAGGAAATCTATAAGCAAGGCCAATTATAAGCGCCTTGATCAATCCAGCTTACAGAACGCCTTACATGTGGATAGTCCCTGGGAGATCCATACGCGGATCAACACAACCTACGAAGCGCCTCGCATATGGGTCCATTCAACTCCCATAGCGTTTCATACATGGCCAGGACGTTCTCTGTAGGCGTATCAGGCTGAATGGTGTGGCATGGCGCCACGATGAGACCACCATCCGCCCCCACCACATCCACAAGCCGCTTGACATAATCTCTCACTTCACCAGGAGTGGCATGTGGCAAAAGCTCTTGTTCATCCACGCCGCCATGGAATGTAAGATGGCTTCCGAATTCCCGTTTCAGCTCAAAGGGATCCATTCCTTTAGCAAGGGCCTGAACAGGATTTAGCACATCGATTCCGACCTCGATGAGGTCCGGAATAATGCCCCGCACGCTGCCGCATGAGTGATACTGCACTTTCACCCCATACCGCTTGCAGACATCCACCTGACGCTTCAAACGCGGCTTGATATACCGGCGCCAGAGATCCGGGCTCATTAGAAGGCCATTTTGGGTACCCACGTCATCATTGATCTCGAACATGGCCAATTTCCCATTTGCCGCCGAAAGCACACGCTCCATCCGCGCGATTAGATATTCCAGCACACGATCCATCACTCCGCATGCAAGCCCTGGATCTATCAGGAGATCGCTCAGGAAATTATCCATTCCCCTCATGAACCAGCTGATCTCGAAGAAACCCCGCGTGTGTCCGATAGTAGCATAGTCAGCATATTCAATGCATTCTCCCTCGATGGTGGAATAATCCCACATGTCAGGCGATGGCCAGTAATGGTAATCTGCCAATTCATCGACTGAGGTAACATCCCGGAGCGGATTTCGCGCCAAATCTACATATGCCCCAGTAGAGTGCTCCACCCTCCTGAAATCCACCCCCCAGATATCACGATAGAAACCATCTGGGGTCACCTCTATGGTAGGGTCCGCATATCTTATCTCACTTGCCTCGGCTTTAGGCTCCGGCCCAACCCAGCGGATATCTCCGCCGAACTTCTCTTTCATTCCGGCGTCATCCAGACCCAAATCTTGCTTTAGCCGATCATATAATTCGCGCATGGCAGAGAAACTGTAAGGAGGACGATCGGGTCTATGATGGTCAATACTGGCCAATACTCGCTCACGTGAGGTCATGATCTTAATATCTTCTCCTTTAATCCAATGTAATATGAACAACTCCTTCGCAGCATCCACAGAGGGATCTCTCGCGTCCTGCCAGGCATTTATCCGGCCTGACAACTATTGAATACTACGGGGTCTCCAGACCTTCACTTGATAATCAGGCCATGCAAATTCCTCAAACGCCTTCCCCATCAGTCTGATCCTCTTGATAGGTATATAACCATGATCTATACCCTCATCACAGCACGCAATGAAACCACCATTATATCTACCTAGCGCGGAGACTAGATGCTTCGCTTCCTTACGGATGTCTTCTTCCGTCCCGGCTATCAGGGTTGTCTGCATATCCACTGGGCAGATGAAACATACCTTCCCGCCAAAATTCTCGGCTAGCCTATCTATGCCAGAGACATTTTCATTGCCAAAAATATTGGGTTGGTTAAGGTTGAGCGCATTAACGCCAATCTCAATAAAATCCCCTATTATATCCCATACATATCCACATGAATGGAATAGGACATGCTTCCCATGTTGATGAATAAGATCAAACTGTGCTTTATATAGTGGTTTAAAGATTTCCCTCCAAAGGGAAGGGGAAATAAACAGACCGCGCTGAGTCCCCCAATCATCCCCGAACCATACGCCATCCACGCCCAGTTCGAGGTAATCGGATATTATCGCCATTTCCCACTGCATGAGGTCATCCGCGAGTTTTTTCACCATACCATGGTTCAAAACCAGATCCATGAGGAGATTTTCGGCCCCCCTCAAAAACATCATCCGGTTGAACCCATGAAAACCCATACTGCCTACTATATACTTACCCTTGCTCCTGTGATGCTCAATCGCTTTAGCCAGCCCCTCAAACCTGCCCTCGGCATGGGGATCTGGAAATCTATAGTTTTCATACTCATCCCAGGACTTAATAGGAGAATCTTTTACTTGTCCAAAGGAGGATATCACACGACCTTCGAGTGTGTCCCAGACACATCCGAACTCATCCTCGCCAGGGACCCAGGGCGTCCACCCTTTTGCAGGATGATATCCTATGCCCACAATATCCGATCGTCCAGGATCAAAGCTATACCTTAAGGGAATCCTGGAAGGCCCCTGAAATTCTATCGCCCTTCGTACCAGCTCTCTAGAATCCACAGCAATGCCCCCAATACCGGTTTGCGAGTAGCCCAAACAGGCCTACAAATGTACCCAATAGGCGAAACGTGGCTAATAGTCAGTAGATCAGACCCGACCAATATGCCCCTGGCCACGGTTCCCCGGTTCTTCTAAGGATTCTGGAACAAATACTCAACCGCGACGGTCCCGGTGCCTGTCAAGAACGAATCGCCCTTCAGGCTCGATCCCGTGATCTACTTTGCTATATTTCCAGCGTCAAATTCCTCCGGAAGCGCAGCTATCTTCTCGAGCCAATTGCGATATTGATGGAATGAGAACGGCGGCTTCCCGAGGAGATAATGATTTCCGTATCTCCTGCCATCTATCGTCCACTCAATCAGGAATAGCCTGCGTTCTCCGTGGGAGACCCGGATGCGCCCCAGGACAGTGTTCTCGTTCGGGCGGGTAATGAAATCCCCTGCCAGGAGGTTTTCGCCTGTATCAGCGTCAACGATCCGATAAGTCCCGGAGACCGCCTCCCTAGAATCATTCCCTGCCACGACATTCACATGCCAGTTTTCCGGCTCATCAATCATTATGCAGACAGGTTTCTGAACCCGCTTAATGAAATAGTAAGCTAGCTTCTTTCCAAAATAATAATCAACTATAGCATCAGAGAATTGTGGCCATCCATCCAGCATGTTCCACCAGATTATCCCGGTGCGACGCCATTTATGAAGCCGGGTCATCTCAATGAAGAATTTCTTTGCTTCAGCTTGCGAAATCTGTGATGCCAGCGCGAAATCCTCCAGGTTATCGGGTATCTCGCCAAACATTTCTTTAATCTGGTTTGCCATCAATGGCACCCTGTAAGAATACCCGCTGTCGCCCTCCGGTACAGGATCAGTGCAATGGATGCGCCATTCCTCATTATCATGGTAAGGCCACAGCATGTCAAGGCTGATGAATCTCTTGATCGAGGATACATTAGGACAACCATGGTACCCGATCTCACTCACGAAATGAGCTGTCGACTCTGTGTAAAAACGGCTCTTATAATAATCCCGAGGCCCCCACAGATGCTCCTCAGGCATGAGC
>JABLXA010000043.1 GCA_013178415.1 Bacillota bacterium
CTGCCTTGAGTTCCTCGTGATACACGCTAACGGATGCGCTCATATAGCCCTTCTCCCCTATGCAGTCCTTGGCCCTCGGGCAGTGTCTGCACATCTTACGTGAGAACTTATAGACCATGACCTCTCCATCCGCACTATACCACTTGCTCGTAGTCGTTTTGCCAACAGGGCATGTCATGGTCCCAGCCTCAGGGTCGTATATGAACCCCTCTTTAATCCAGCATGCCGACTGAGCTTTCGGAAACAATGGTGCCGAGACCTGTATCCCGTGCTCAAGTGCGAACCTAAGCCGATCCCGAGGTTATAATCCGGCTTCGGCAGCCCTAACTCTTCGAAGAAGATGTCCGACATGTTGAAGTCATAGTGCTAACCCGTGTGCACAATGACTTCGGTAGCCACCTCACGTGACAATGGGCTTACCACACTGCCTTTATGAACTGAGGCCTGCCCCAACAACAGTGACTACCTTCAACACCTATCACCGCCTTCAAGCCGACCGAGATCTTCTAAGCCACAAAAGCCATCTGCCTGAGGTTCGCACGCAGCAAACATCCTACAGCTTCCAAACCTTCCCTGACTCCACCATTACTCCCCGCATCGCGTTCCTCGTATCAAGCACTGCCCGAGCTAGAACAGCTACCCTTTGGTAATCCATATCTGAATGATCTGTCGTAATCACTACAATGTCAGCATCCTCCACGACAGCATCGTCAAGAGCCACTGACGAGAGCGTAACCTCCCTCGCGCTCACGTTAGTCTGCCCCACGTTCTGCCCTATTTGACCTTCATGTCGGACATGCGCCTCATATCCGTTCCGCCCATTCTGCCCGACTGTGACCGTTACCTCCGGGATGAACGGATCATGATAGCTAACCTCCGCACCTTCCCGCAGCAGGAGCTGTATCACCTTCAGCGCCGGCGACTCTCGCTCATCTGGCAAGTCCTTCTTATAGGCCACGCCGAGCACCAGGACTTTCGCCCCGCGCAGGGACTTCCTTTGCTGTCCCAGGATTCTTGCGGTTTTTTCAACCACAAAGTATGGCATGCGAAGGTTGATCTCGCCTGCAAGCTCTATAAACCTCGTAGAGAAGTCGTATTCCCTGGCCTTCCAGGTAAGGTAGAAGGGGTCGATGGGGATGCAGTGCCCGCCCACGCCAGGGCCGGGGTAGAATGGCTGTATCCCGAAAGGTTTGGTAAAGGCTGCATCAAGGACCTCCCACACGTCGAGCCCCATCCGGTCGCAGAGGAGGGCCATCTCGTTCACAAGGGCGATGTTCACAGCCCGGTATGTGTTCTCAAAGACCTTGGCCATCTCCGCCACGCTGGGCGAGGAAACGGGGATCACCTTGAGTATCGTTTGAGAATAAAACGTAGCGGCAACGTCTAGGCAGGCCGGGGTTACCCCGCCCACCAGCTTGTTGGTGTTCTTCGTGGTGTACCTTGCGTTCCCTGGATCAACCCGCTCCGGGGAAAAGGCCAGGAAGAAGTCCTGTCCGGCTCTCAAGCCCGTAGCCTCGAGCCTCGGGAGGATAACCTCCTCTGTTGTCCCAGGATATGTTGTGCTCTCAAGACATACAAGCTGGCCTGCCCTGAGATATTTCGCGATCTGCTCGGTCACGTTCACGATATATTTGAGTTCAGGCTCCCGGTTTACTGTAAGCGGCGTGGGCACGCAGATTACTATCACATCCGCCTCGGGGAGCGCCGAGAAGTCGCTCGTCGCCTTGAGCTTCCCCTCTTCCACCGCATGAGCAAGCTCCTCATCCTTCACATCGAGGATGTAGTTCTCGCCCCGATTGAGCCTGTCCACCCGCTTCTCGTTCTGGTCTATCGCGATGACGGGGAACCCCACCTTGGCCTTCTCCACGGCGAGAGGCAGTCCTACATATCCTGCTCCCACCACCGCCACCCTGGCCGTCTTATCCAGGATCTTGGCCTTAAGGGCGCTAGCCGTGCCATTTAACTTTACCCCGCGAACGGCGCTTTGTTCCTTTATCTCTACCGCCATACCCGGCATCTCTCCCTCATCATTCAACCCTCTTGAAACCGCGATCGGCGCCTATGACCTACGACCACCGTCACATCACGCATCAACGAAACTCCCTTATGACCTCAACCACCCTGGCCACTTCCTCATCCGTAAGCTCCGGGAACATAGGAAGCGATAGCACCTCTCGCGAGGCGCGTTCAGCCTCCGGGAAATCCCCTTCCCTATAGCCCAGGTCGCGGAATACAACCTGAAGGTGAAGCGGCAAAGGATAATACACTGTGGAGCCGACACCATTTTCCTTGAGATGCTTTTGCAGCCAATCCCTTTCAGGAGTCGCGACGGTGAATTGGTGGTATACGTGCTTCGCGCCTGGAGCTTCCTCCGGAAGCCTCAGTAGCCCTGAGAGGACCTGCGGGATTTCATTCAAAAGCTCGAGATATCGCGCTGCGATCTCCCGGCGCCTTTGGGTCCACCCCGCCAGGTGGCCGAGCTTTACCCTGAGTATTCCCGCCTGGATCTCATCCAGCCTGCTGTTGCACCCCAGGATCTCGTGATAATATTTCTTTTTCGCCCCGTGAACCCTGAGCATCCTGACGCGCTCCGCAATCTCGGAGTTGTTCGTCACCACCATTCCCCCGTCTCCAAAGGCTCCCAGATTCTTGGTCGGGAAGAAACTAATGCATGCCACATCCCCAAGCGATCCTACCGGCCTGCCCTTGTATGCCGCACCCACAGCCTGGGCTGCATCTTCTATGACATGGAGATTATGCTTCCTTGCTATATCCAGTATGGGATCCATGTCGGCCGGCTGCCCATAGAGATGGACAGGAAGTATAGCTTTTGTCCGCCCTGTTACAAGACCTTCTACCTCCTGGGGGGCTATGTTGTATGTACCCGGGTCGATGTCACAGAATACCGGCTTTGCGCCCGCCCGGACTATGGCTCCCGCCGTCGCGAAGAACGTGAAGGGTGTGGTTATGACCTCATCACCCGGGCCGATGCCACATGCCAGGATAGCAAGATATAGAGCGTCGCTGCAATTGCCGACCCCAATACCAAACTTGACACCGCAAAGCTCCGCCACGGCCTTCTCGAGTTCCGCCACATTCTCGCCGAGGATGAAATGCCCCTCTGCTACGATGCGTGAAACAGCGTACATCAGCTCATCCTTGAGCGCCGCGTTTTGCCTCGTAAGGTCGAAGCTCGGCACCTGCATCATCGGCTTGTCCGCTACTAGCGCATTCTCGATGTTATTTAAAAACTGCTTGGGCTTAGATGTCTCCAAGCCAACGCTTCCTGGCATTTCATTGCCCCCATTCCGATGACTGGCTACTATTTCATATAGTCCAATACGTCCAGGCCATGTGATCGGATCTTGTCCGAGTCCTGCTTCGCGACTCGCCCTATTCGACGCCGGACCCTGCTTCACGGATGCCCGTCTGCCCATCTTGCTTTCTATATCGCCTGCCACATTCACGGCAGGCAGCAGCGTCCCCTTCGAATTTCAATGGCACGCCGCACTCGCAGGCCCAGCCGATGATCCGGGCCGGCACGCCGGCCACCAGGGCATGCGGCGGCACATCCTTTGTCACAACCGCGCCCGCCGCGACAAAAGCCCACTCACCGATGGTCACCCCGCAGACGATAGTTGCGTTGGCCCCGATGGATGCCCCCCGCTTCACCAGTGTCGTAGCGTAATCACTGCTGGTATTCCGCGGGTAAGCTGAGCGCGGCGTCTTAACGTTGGTAAAGACCATGCTCGGGCCGCAGAAAACGTCGTCCTCCAGGACAACTCCTTCATATACAGAAACGTTGTTCTGGATCTTGACATTATTCCCGATCTTGACGTTTCTGGCTACAAACACGTTCTGCCCCAGGCTGCATCTCTCGCCTATCTCAGCCCCGGACATGATGTGGCAAAAGTGCCAGATTTTCGTGCCTTTGCCGATCCTGGCTCCCTCGTCCACATAGGCTGATTCATGGACAAAGTAGTCGCTCATAACTGTTGCTCCTTTAGAGACTGTGTGGCGAGTTCCATCACTCGAACCACCTCGACGCCGCTATGACCATCAGATAATGGAGCTTTCCGCGCGGCAACGCAGTCCAGGAAATGCTGGCATTCGATGGCAAGGGGTTCCCCGTCTCCCTGGAACATGATCTCACTGCCATCATCATGGTTACTTAAATCGAGATGGATCCCCTTATGGTGTAACGTAACGCTATGGCTCAGTTCATCATAGACCATCATGCCTTCTGAACCTACCAACACTAGACGCCTGGTCTTCTCCGGCCATAGCCAGGAAGTGTGAAGGTGTGCGTGCATACCCTCGGGAAACTCAAGATGCAGGTAGACATCGTCTTCGATCCCTGGCTGCAGGATGCAATGGCCGGATGCAGTTACTTGGGTCGGCTTTTCCTCCACAAGGTAAAGGAATACAGCTATATCGTGAACGGCGAGACTCCACAGGACATTCTCTATTGTCCGGACCCGTCCCAGATTTAAGCGTTCCTGATGAAGGCTGTAGAGAGTGCCGAGCTTTCCGGCCTCCAGGTATTCCTTGATGAAACCGACAGCAGGCTCATAGAGCAAGAGGTGCCCCACCATCAGGATTCGCTTCTCCTGCTGTGCAATTCGCACCAGATCCTCCGCCTCGGCAGCTGACAAAGTCATGGGTTTTTCAACAAATACATCCTTGCCAGCCAAGAGCGCCTCTCTTGCGATCGCGTAGTGCGTAGCGGCAGGGGTCGCTATAACGACCGCTGGGATATCGGTCGCCCAGACGTCGCGGTAGTCATCGTAGAGCGGGATCCCTGAATATTCATCAGCCAGCTTTGCGCGAAGCCCGGCATCGGTTTCGACTATAGCGCCCAGCGCCCCCAGGGCGCGGAAGTTTCTGACCAGATTCTTTCCCCAGTTACCTGAGCCGATCACTGCAACCTTGATATCCGAATTCATGATGAGATAATCCTCATTTCCAATACTAACATCCGATGTCAAAGCTCCTGCCGAAATCCATGAAATCTTTCCGTAGAGGTAACTGCACAGCGCCCGTTAGGCAGAATCCTGCGGCAATTGGATCATCACGGCATCCGGCACGCGCCGCCCCACGTAGACAGCCGCATACCCCACCGCAGACGCCGTGTCGCGGCCCGCAGGCTCTATTATAAGATTTTCGGGGCAAAGCTCCGGAAGCTGGGCGAGGACAAGGTGCCCATGCCAATATCTAAGCACCAGAAAGAGCTTTCCCCTTCCATGGTTAGTAGCATATAGCCATATTTACCATAAATTTTGGTTCCTATATGGAAGTATTCTATGTAGATCTACAAAATCCTTCTCTTGCTTCCGTGGCAAATCCGGACATCTAGTTCTCGTCAATCAAGGCCTGGACAACGCCGCCGTCAAATTGCCTTCCGCTTTCCTGGGTAAGTATTTTGAGCGCAGCCTCTGCTGGGATTGGCTCCCTGTAAGAATCCTGCCTTGTCATTGCATCGAACGCATCGGCAACGCTGATGATCCTCGATCGTAGTGGGATGTCCTCTCCATTCAGTCCTCTTGGGTAACCCCTCCCGTCGATACGCTCGTGATATTCCCCTACTTTGATCTCAGCCCAGCGCCGGCCAGACTCTCCCTTATGCCACGACCATGGCCGCCAACACCCTCATCCAGGCTAAAGCCACTATCACTGCGACTATGAAAAGGCAAGCTAGCAATATCGCAATAACATTGATAATCGACTTTGAGTTTTTGACACTCCAAATCCTAAATTGCCGCTTGAGGCGGCGCCAAAGCTTAAAGTAACGGTATAAGAGCCCTTTACGCCTAGGCATTGCCGTCTCCATTATGACGCCCACCTGCCTTCCGATTTCAGACTACGGTCCGAGGATGATAAAACCCACCCTCTCACGGGTGGGTTCACCTGGCTCCACGGCATCGCTAGTGACCAGTCCGGATGCCGCTTCTTCGCTCCGCGTTTTCTTGGCGCTGCGCTATATGGATTATGGAAACCAATGGTTAGTTTTAGACAATAATGTAGATGCTAAACGACATAATTCGACGATGCATATAAAGAGAATGCGCTCGGATCTCAACATAAGTCAAGATTATTCGACCAACCTCATGACTAATAGTCATATTCTGCAGACTATGGGTTTATTCCTGCTTACACATAAGTAAAATTAAAGAAAGCGTATCATGACAAAAAACAATCGTTATGGAACAGGTCGGGCGCAAATATGGTAAGAGGGATCATTTTGCAGGCGCCATACGGAATTGCGGAATTGCTATGGAGTTGACACGACTGATAGGTGGAAACCGTCTTCGGTCTCCGAGAGGACATAATTGAGAATATACCGGTCATACTTGGCGAAATGCCGTTTCTTGCGCTCAATCAACTCGTTCATGACCCGCCGTATTACTACCTGACCTTGCTTGTCCTCGCAAGACACAACGGCATTCACTATTTGATCCGACAACTCATGGCTGCCTTTTTCGTCAAGCAGGGCGCAATTCCAGCTTGCGGTGGCGATAGCAAGCAGACTATCGAATGCCTTCCGGGTTTTGGCAGACTTCATATACGGTTGAACGAATTCAAGCAGCACCTCCGACATCTTCTCCATGCCTTCGGGCCTGGGCACAACCTTCTGTCCCTTTAAAAGGCCCCTTGAATGGAGTGGTTCGAGCAGCTCCCGTTCTATGCCATCAGCACAATCACGATGACGATGATCCGGCTGATGATGCCTTTTACGCTTCCCTGATTTTGATTTTCTAAACATGATGACACCCCCATCTCCCTAATTAACCCTCCGTCGCCTCAGTTGACGATCCTTCCTTGTTCAACGATCCTGGATATATTCTTCCCCGGAATGGTCAGGTCAACGACGTATTGAAAGGGGCAACAGCGCTTGATGCGCGGATGACTCATGCTACCGGAGAGACACGAATCCCTGATCCTCAAAATGCTCATCGAATGCAAAAGCCGTCCTGATACCTGTATGGCGCATGATTTCAAAACTGACACAGTCTACAAGGCTCAGGTTTCTGCGATTGGCGGCTATCAACGCGACGGCGCCCAATTGATGAATCCTCTGATCCACCCATTCGATTTTCAAGAGAGGTAGAATATCCTCGTGGAAACCCTTAATCGCCTCCATGCCGAGTCTATTCTGAACGAGCGCCCAAGTTTCCACCAGAACGTAGCTGCTGCAAATTAGAGGAGTCCTGCCGACCAAGAGTTCCCTCCATGTATTCTTTGCTTTTTCGTGGTTTCCGTCATCAGCATCAAGGACAGCAAGAAAAGCCGAGGTATCTACATAGACGCTCATTTGCGATAAGCCTCCGCCAGGTATTTGTCATGGCTGGTGGATAAGTCCCTTAACCCGGACCTAAAGCGCCCAGCCAGAGCAATTGCCCGGTCTATCCGTTCCTCCGGATCGGCGTTCCCCGAGGTGGCTATCAGGATTTCAACCCCTCTTCGGATAAGCTCTGCAACAGAGACGCCCTGCGCTGCGGCAAGCTGTTTCAACGCCCGGGCCTGTTTTTCGGTAAGCTGCACCTGAGTGCGAACCATATCGCGTCACCACTAGTGCTTATATGATTACTATAATGATAACATATAGGCACTAGTATATCAAACTCCAGCTATATCCAAGGTATCCAAGGTATTCAAGGTATCCAAGGTATCCAGGGTATCCAGGATATCCAGAGACACCCATAATAGTTTAAGCCATTAGCACCATCATCGCCAAATAGTTTAAACCACCAGCACCATCTCAGCCGGATAGTTCTAACTATCAGCATTATCCCCGGCTGACAGTTCAAGCCACTAACACCATCCCCGCCGGATAGTGCTGGCCATTTGCACTATCGCCGCCGGATGATGCTGACCATTTAAACCATTCCCGCCGAATAGGGCTGGCCATTAGCACTGTTATGACCGGATAGCGCTGACCATTAGCACTGTCACCACCGGATAATGCTAACCATTAACACTCTTCCTGACACATAGTGCTGGCCGTCGGTATTATTCCTGCCGGGTAGCGTCCGCCCATGGCGCCACTTGTGGTAAATAAATCCTGTCACAGAACTGGCTGGTTGACTGGCTGCCTGAAGGCGGATATACCATATTAAGTCAAGACGCTATTAAGTCAAAACGCTCGTTGCTATGTCAAACCATAACTTCCACGCTATGATAAATCATAACTTTCATCTTCACCCAATATATGGTATAATATGATATAACAGGAAGACAGTTGCAATGATACAATACCAATTGCGCCTATATATGCCTAAAGTGTGAGAGGGGGAGTTGGACCATTGTGGATACCCAAATGCGTCCTGGACGGGCTGTATAGTGCAGCGGAACTTGGCTTTGAGGAACGGGCTCTCTATATTCTCGTCCAATGTCTGAAACCGGCCAGCATAAAGGAACTTATTGCAAAGTCCTCGCTTAGTCGCTACAAGGCCATCCGATCCTGTGAGGCGCTTGTGTCTGCAGGGTGGCTTAAGCTGGTTAAGGAAGGCAGGGGTATGCGACCGGTAGCCTTGATTCCTGCGGCCTATCAGGGGAAAATGGCTGCCGACCTGAACGCCAGGTTTTCTATGGTCCGGTATAAAGGCGAGTTTTTGATGAAATGTATTGTGCTCTTCTGGGTATGCTGCGACCTTTGGGTGGAAAATGCCCGCCCAGGTTTCTTGGCCAACCCGCTGACCGGTGAACCCCTGGAATATGATCTATACCTGCCGAATGAGGCTGTCGCCTTTGAATACAACGGAGACCAGCATTATGCCACTACTGAGGTCTATAGGTGCGAAGCTGGCGTCAGGCAGGCACAATCACATGATCTGATGAAACTCGCCCTGAGCATTAGCAACGGGGTCACGCTTGTGACCGTGACCCGCGGCGACCTAAGCTTAGAGGGAATCAGGCGACATCTTCCGGGACACCTGCGGCTCAACGATGTCGACCTCGACGGGCCATATGCGAAAGCCCTTGACAAGTTGTGCCTTATGTATAGGAAGAAGGTAGAAAGACAGGTGAAGGGTAGGGCCGGATCGGACCAAGGTCAAAAACATGAGTTTGCTACCCTATCCACGACCTCGTCTGAAACCTCGCCCAGTAGCCGGCCCCTAGCTAAGCAATCCCACGCTCGGGAATGACCTGCTTATTGTGGAATCTTGCTCCATCAAATATAATTAGATCGTGCAAAAAGGGATCAGCTCACCCTGCCCGCGGCCATCCTGGCCGGGGTAGTATTCCTCGTAGTGTGGCTCTCGGCATTCGCCCTCGGGTCTATTCTCAGAATCGCCTTCTGGCTTGTGGGATTGGTTATACTCCTCGTGGTGGCCGTGCCGCTAGGCCTGATAGTCGCGGCGCCGCTGGGCATTATCTTGCTTCTGATCCTCTTGTCGGCGCGGAAATCATAGCTGACTCTGAAGCCATAAGGCCACCTGCTGATGACTATCCTAATTTAAATCATGGCTTCCTGCCGCTCCTGAGTTTCTGTCATGATTCTGACGCAATCTTTGGTTACTTCTCCACTTGTAGGATCTCGTCAAAGTTACAGCCACTGCAAGCGAGAGAAGTAGCAATGGGCCAACAGGATTTCTGTGGAGACCTCCATGCCGCAACGCGGCACTACAGAGAATGGAGTGACCTACAGCACGGGTGGGACCGGGACCAGTGATTGTTGACTCTACTTTACATTTCATGTTATGCTTTACTTAGTAAAGACTTACGGTGCAATGTCAATAGGTAAATTAAAGAAAATTTCTCTATCCCGTGGTAACTTGGATAATAGGATGCCCGGCTGACTTTGCGAGCTTTTTTCAAAGATCACAAGTCAGCAGTTCTTGAACCTTGACATTTTAGATATAGCTTAAGACTCTCTCCTTCCCTTGTAGATTTGGTCTTTGCTCAGCAGTGCAAAGACCAGACGGACAAACTTGCGAGCGGTCAAGACCAGGGCTCGCTTATGCTGGTGCTTGGGAACCTCATCATATTTCCGCTTGTAGAAGGCAGCATATTCGGGATTATGCA
>JABLXA010000044.1 GCA_013178415.1 Bacillota bacterium
TTTTATCCGGGCTATCCAGGTTTCTTAACATCTGAACCAGCCCAATCAGCGTCCCGATCATGCCAAATGCCGGCGCTAGAGAAGCCATGGTTGCCAGGATCCTCTGCCCCAAAGCATGCCGTTTCTGTAGAAAGGCGATGTCCGTTTCAAGCATCTGCCTTATATTTTCAGGTTCATAGTGATCAACTATAAACTGCACTCCCTGGGCGAGAAACTTATCTTTTATACGAAGATCTACAGACTCGAGGGCAAGAAAACCGTCTTTTCGGGCGATCTCTGAAAGCTCCACCATCTGTTCGATAACTTCTAAGGGCTCTGGGAGTTTATTGATAAAGGCGTTCTTAACGACCTTAATCAACCCGAAGACATCGGAAAGCGAATAATTGATCAGAATGCCGGCAAAAGTGCCGCCCATTGTTATGAGCACAGAGGGAATATCAAGAAAAATATTTACAGACCCGCCCATAACAATTGCAGAAAATATCAAGATTATACCTAAGGTAAGGCCAATAATTGAAGCTAAGTCCATATCGGAATCATCTTGCTCCTCCCGGGATTAAATCCTCAGCTTCTTAACTGCCCCTAATTTTAGAAATTTACCACGCTAGAGTACACGCGTAGGATCCAGAAGGATTATGAGCCCATCTTTGAGCCCCGTAACTATAGGACCTGCCTCGTCATGTTATTTATCAATAATCTCCTCCAAATTTAGAGGTGTAATCAGAGAAGTGTCATATTTTCCAAAGAATTCTCGATTAATTAACCTTGCCTGTTCGCCGATGCTAAAGCTAGTGATATAGTTGACTCCTATTACGCGTCCAACAGCAAGGGCGACCTTACCTCTTGACTCTTCTCCAACCACGTAGTGTTCGATCTTATCGAGTTTTCCTATCCCTAATTTCAAGGCAGTATCGAAGAGCGGGACAATTTCCCCCCTTAGATTAATTAGCCCTAGAAGACCTCTCCCCGCATAATATGGAAGACGCGATACGGTAGTAGGCTCTGTAACTTCTACTACTTGGTGCACAGGCAAGCAAAGAGTTGCCCCTAAGACCTCGAAGAGTAAGAATCTATTGACTTCCAGGTCTATATCCTCGCGATCACCCTGTTCTTGAATAGCCTCAGCTTCATCAGGACCAATAGGTGGGCCCTCCTCCGTACGAGTTTCAACATTATAGGAAGTTCCAAGGCCCTTCACCATATGGACAAGTTCTTTCAATCTATCGAGGCGGGAAAGAAGGTCATTCACGGTGGAGGTCCCGGCAGAGACATTCCCATTCCTGATCGGCTCGAGCATGTTTTCAATTTCGTGGCATAGAGCAGCCATCTCTTCTAGTCCCATGTATGCACTATTACCTTTTAATGTATGGGCACTCCTAAACATCTCCTTTACGAGATTTAGATCTTCAGGAGATTGTTCAAGCCTGAGAAGATTCTCTTCAAAACTTCTAAGATGTTCTTCCGCCTCGGCTATGAATTCTTTAATGATTTCTTGATCTTCAATCACTGCTATCCCTCTCCTCCAGGTTACATGGTTCCTGGGATTCATCAGCCAAGATTCTCCGCACACAGCAACTGAGTTTACCCAACAAAACGGGTTTTACGAGATACTCTCTCGCCCCCAAAGATAAACCGCGGGCTACTTCTTCACAGGTGGCTTCGGCCGTTAGGAGGATGATAGGTACCTTCTGGTATACACCATCCGCCTTCAATGAACGAAGTAGTTCGAATCCATCCATTTGAGGCATATCGATATCAATGATAACTAGATCATAAGCCGACCGGAAAAGAGCCTCCAATGCCTCGATTCCATTAGATGCCGAGTCTACCTGGTATCCATCCTGTTCAAGAAGCGCGGCGACCAGTTTCCTGGTTGTTCGAGAATCATCGACTATCATTATCCTTTTCATACCAGACTTACTCCTCTTAAGTTCTATTTCATGTACACTAAGTCATTCCCGACCCTGATCAACCTGAAAGCCCGCGAGGCCCCATTCATGGACTCGGCCCGGCCCAGAAAGATATATCCCCCTGGAAGAAGACTATCATACAGATATTCAAGGGCTATCCGCCGTGAATCCTCGTCAAAATACATGAGCACGTTCCGACAAAAGATAATATTGTATCCCCTCTGCATAGACATTAGCTGTCTATCCATGAGATTTAGGTACTGAAAGTTCACAAAGCTACTAATTTTCTTTGAAAGTACATAGTAAGTACCATCATGTGTAAAGTATTTATTAAGGATGTATTGGGGGAGTTCCCTTATCTCGCGTTCCATATAAAGGCCTTTATGCGCAACATCGAGGGCACTCATACTTATATCAGTCCCTAGAATCTCAAAATCGAAAGGGAGAACGTCCTTCATCGATTCAATAAGGAGAATTACGAGTGAATAGGGTTCACATCCTATAGAGCAACCTGAGCTCCAGATGCGCAATTTTCGTTCGGTCTGGGCCTCTAGGATAGAACGCGCTACTATTTCGAACGTCTTTAGCTGCGCCATATCACGAAAGAAGTAAGTTTCATTTGTCGTAAGGAGGTCAAGAAGAATCCTAATCTCTGTTTCTGATTGATCCCTCTGCAGGTATTGAAAATACTCCGCGTATGATGAGTGTCCTAAAAGGCGTAAGCGGTCGGCCACCTTATGCTCAACAAAACCCCTTTTATTTGAATCGAATTTTAGCCCGCTCTTACGATAAACTAGTTGGCATATATCCTCAAATTCTCTATCTATCGGTTCAAATGTATATCCCATAGCTCTTCCCCCAATACCCTCCCAAAATGTGTACCTTATAATAGTAGCTGTCTAAGTATTCTGCTGAGTTCTACGTTTATAGGATCTCTCAGGGATCCTTCCGATTCTTCGAGACTATACTTAACCGCTCTTAGTAGCTTGGGGAAAGGTTTCGGGAATCCATCCCAAATATATTTCTCCTCAGGAGGCCCTTCCTTCTCTCCTGAGTAGATTTCTTCTACATTTGTTACGAACTGGAGTATAGCTTCAAGGCCTGTCCTAAGCATAAATGCGTGGATGAAGCCACTAACATCTAGCGGGTATCGGAGACACTGAAAAATACGGTGTAGATCGTGTTCGTTTCCAATCAGGCCCAAGGTCTCAAATATAGCATATCGAAGCCAGGTATTACTTTCGTTATTCAAAACACCAAGCAACTTCTTGGAGAGGATAGAGCTAGGCACCTCTGATTCAACAAAGCCCAGGCCTTCAGCAGCAGCAATCTGAACATTTGGGTCCGCATCGTAAAGGGCCTCAAATAAATGTGGCAAAGCCATATCGGCACCAAGTTTTCCTAATAGCTCTATGGCTAGCTTCTTTTTAGCTCCAGATGAGCTTTGATAAAATCTAATTAGGCTGCTACTGATGATTGAGGGGTCCATAGAATGTATAATGTCAATGGCGATACTCCGCAGATTTGCGTCATGCCCTTGAAGCAGTTCGAGCGCCAACTCAAGAACCTCTGATCCGCCTATAGTCGTTAAAGAGCGGAGGGCTGCATCGACCACGCCCTTATTCTCATCTCTTAGTAAATGAAAAAGAATCCGGACAGAATCTTCATTTCGCTCATTTCCGAGCTTCTTTGCGTAATCCCTGCGGGCGGTTGCATCAAGACCGTTTAACCTTGACAACATATCATTTTCTTCCACCTTAAGCCACCTCGTTGCCAAAGATTATTGCGGGCGTAAGGGAGCTAGTATCAATTATTAAGGCAACGCGGCCGTCCCCCAGGATAGTTGCTCCACCGATTCCGGCGATGTTCCCCACGTAATCACTTAGCGTCTTTATTACTATCTCTGTCCGCCCAACCAATGCGTCTACTGTCAAACCAACCCGTCCCAGGCGAGTCTCCATCACCAGCAGGTATCGGGCATGGCTTTCTGAGGCATTCCCGGTACCGTAGATATTCCCAAGGTAGGCAACGGGCAAAATCTCTGATTTTATATCGACGCATGTTTGGCCAAGCATGGTTTCCAAGGAAAGTGTTTCGATGTCTACTATTTCAACGATTGAAGATAAAGGTACCGCAATCGTTTCAGTCATGACATTTACTAGGAGAGCATCGACAATTGATAATGTAAGTGGCAACTTGACCCTAAAGGTAGTGCCCTTGTCTTTCTCCGTGATGATCTCTATATTGCCCCTGAGTTTCTCCACTTGAGTCTTCACAACGTCCATGCCCACCCCACGGCCAGATATATCGGTAATCTTTTCAGACGTTGAGAATCCTGGCAGAAAAATCAGGCTTAAAATCTCCTTTTCAGTCATGCTGTCTACAGTTAAACCTCGCGCAAGAGCTTTCCGCGTGATTTTTTCAATATCGATCCCTACGCCATCATCCTCAACCTCAATAACTACATCATCGCCTTCGTTAAATGCTCTCAGCCAAATCTGTGCAGTCATCTGCTTTCCTTTTGCCAACCGCTCCTGAGGAAATTCAATACCATGGTCGATAGCATTCCGTATAAGATGGGTTAACGGATCAGCAATTTCCTCAATGATACTCTTGTCAATTGTAGTCTCATCCCCTAGAATTAAAAGTTCGGCCTTCTTGCCAGTAGCAACACAAAGATCTCGGACCAGCCGTTTATACCTTGAAAATAAGCTCCCTATGGGCAACATCCTCAAGCCCATCGTACGTTCCCTCAGCGCGTTGAGTGCTGCCTCAAGCTTATCGTAGGATTTTTTGAGTCCAATACCAATTCTCTGGGTTTCGTCTTCGTTTAACGCAGGCAAAAGCTCGCCGATCAAGGCTCCCAGGCGCGCTTTCTCGATAACCAACTCACCCACGAGGTTATTTATGTCATCCACTTGGTGCAGGTTTACCCTGATAGAAGTTATCTCATCTCCCTCGGTCTTTTCTTCTGTAAGGGGATACTGATTAGGAGATGACAAATTGAAGGATGACGTTGGTATCTTATCAGCTGTTGGGCCTTCGTTAACACACTCTTGAATAGAAACTGCCTGGCTGGAAACCTCCTGACCAGGATTATCCTGGTTAGCAGTATCGGGAACATGATCTATAGGCCCTTCTATAGGCCTTTTACCCTCACAACTCAGCGGTTTAATTTCAAATGAGAATTCATCGGGACCGCCACTTTGGCTTAAGACGCGCCTTATATCTTCCTCAGTATGTGTAGTAAAGAATATGAGGTTAAACGAATCCAGGGGGGCGCTTTCCGGGGTCTCAAGGTCGGGCTCGCCGGCTGTTATTTCACCTATCTCTTTGAGATTATTCAAAATCACCATAGAGCGAGCCAGTTTAGTAGGTGATTCGGGGTTTAAAACAATCTTGATCTCAAAGCAGGCTGCCCTCTCATTGGATGAGGATATCGGGGCCGCCTCCACCGCTCCACAGGAGGGATGCGACCGAAAACCAATGGCCCAATAAGAGGGCCAGCCCAATACCTTCTGTAGTTTCCTAAAGAGTGATCTCGTATGCTTTAAGAATTCTTTCATCGCCTAAGCCCCCTGATGATCTGCCTTGGAATCTCATATGAAGGGGCCACTATCTCTGCGGCTCCTTCTTCTAATGCTGCAGAAGGCATACCGAAGACCGCGCAAGTAGATTTATCCTCAATTATTGTAAGACCGCCCTTAGCCTGAATAGCCTTCATTCCTTCGGCCCCATCTCTCCCCATACCGGTCATCAACACTCCTATAGCCTTATCCCGAAACACAGAAGCCATAGAAACCATAAGCACATCTACAGAAGGTCTAAATACGGTCTCCTCAGGCTCTTTAGAAAGACAAATCATACAGCCGTCACCAAAATTCCTCCTGATCACAGTCATATGATAGTCTCCTGGAGCCAGGTACACGACCCCAGCTTCAGATATCTCGCCGTGCTCCGCTTCCTTCACTGTAAGCTGGCTTAGCTGATTCAAACGCTCTGCATACGACGGTATAAAAGCAGGTGGCATATGTTGCACATAGAACACGGGGGCAGGGAAGTCTTGAGGTAGACAAGGGATTACATCTAAAATATTCCGGGGCCCCCCTGTAGAAGCTCCTATAGCTATCCCCATACCCCTATGTAGGGTGGTAGTCTCAATCTTTTCAGACAGCCAACTCCCTTTCCTTGGAACCTTAACCTTTGCCCGTGCAGCGGCGAAGACTTTTGCAATTATCTCTGACTCTTTCTTGGCTAAATCCAATGAAATAGACCCGGAAGGTTTCGGGATATAATCTATTGCCCCTTTCTCCAGGCATTCTATTGTTACTTTGGCGTTCTCCTGAGTTAAGGAGCTTATCATTAGGACTGGAGTTGGACGCTTCGCCATCAGCTCTTCAAGGGTTTCTATGCCGTTTTTTACTGGCATTTCTACATCTAAAGTTATGACATCCGGCTTTAACTCATCTACAAGCTCTAGAGCTTGCTCTCCATTACGAGCAGTTCCAACTACCTGTATACCCGGATGAGATCTCAAAATATTTGTCAGGACTTTCCTCATGAAAGCAGAGTCATCAACAACTAGAACCTTTATCGCCATAGTTTTAAAGGATTATATCCTCCTCTCCCCAGCGTTTGATAACTACCTCACCGGAGGAAAGGGCAAATTCCATAGTTCTATATTGATAGCCGCCTATATCTTCAGCCACCAGCGGAATCCCTATATTCCTCAGCATTTCACTCACGGCTTGAGCATTCCTAAGTCCAGGGTCAAAGATTGGGGCGGGGATACACTCTCCGAACATATTCCCGCCCCCGGCAATTTTGGCCGTTATCCTCTCGGTGGATGCACCAAGGTATACCATCCTCCTGATTAACTCGGGGATTGCTGTATCCGCATATTTCCCCAAGGCTTGGCCAGACTCCCTGTAGGAGGCCGCATAATCGAGGAGGATATGGGCCAATCCGCCTACCTTGGTTTCTCTGTCATAGAGCGCGAGACCGATACATGATCCGAGGCTAGGCGCAACCAGGATACTCGCTCCCCTGCTCGCTACCAACTCTGCAATGCAAACTATTATTCTCTTCTCATGCAGGATGTCGTTCCTCCTCGGCTTCGACTAGCTCTTCTACTTTACCTAACTCAGCGGCTTCATCAATAGAAAAGATCTTGGCCAGATCCAATAAAATGATTAATCTGTTCTTCACTCTACCGATTCCTTTCAAGAAACGGGACTCTATACCCGAGACTATTTTGGGTGGCGGTTCTATCGACTTAAGTGGGATACGAAGGACTTCTGACACAGAATCCACTATGAGGCCCACCGTCATATCGTCGATATCTATAACGACAATTCTGCTCGCGTCCGTTTTCTCAGTTTCGGGCATATCAAAGCGCTTTCTAAGATCAACGATCGGGAGGACCTTATTTCGAAGATCTATTATTCCCTCCACAAACGCAGGCGCCTTTGGTACACGCACTATATCAATCAAACGAATGATCTCCTGAACTTGCATAATATCAACGCCGTATTCTTCAGCGCCTAGCTTAAAACTTACCAGCTGGATTTCATCGATTAGATCACCAGAAGTTTCAAGCGCTTCATCGTCTATGATTTCATTAGCTCTGATCGCCAATTCCAACACCTCCTTAATCTATCTGTTGTAATTCTTCAGCTACCTCAGCGACTTCCTCGACTGCCTTCGCCAACTCTTGCATGCCTGCCGCATTCTCCTGAGCAGCACGTGAAGCATCCTGTGCGCCTTGAGAAATTCCTTCGGCAGATTTTGCGATCTGACCAATCGCAGCTGTAGCACTGGTTATAACCTCAAGGGATTCCTGGGCACCCTTCGCGAGGCTCGCTACGCCTTCCTGGATCACAACCATATCCGATTCTACCGCGTTGAGGTTTTCTGTCGCCTTCCTAGCCTCATCCACTGCACGAGCAGCGAGTCCAGCTGCATCTTCTATGTCGGCATAAACCACTGCGATCTGGTCTTGGACATTCCGGACCATATCTTTTATCTTATCGGCAGCCTCTGCAGATTGCTTGGCCAGCGCCCTTACGTCGCCAGCCACCACAGCAAATCCCTTACCGTACTTGCCAGCCCTCGCGGCCTCAATTGCGCCATTAAGGGCGAGAAGGTTAGTCTGGATAGTGACGTTGGAGACCGTATCCACTATTTTATCTATCTGACGAGCCCTATCGCGAAGGGTGCTAATATTTTTTGCCGCCTTCAGATTTTCCTCTGCAGCACTCCCAATGGCTGCGATCATCCTGTCAACCTCTGTCTTGCTTTGTGCAAGCAGGGTTTGAAGCTTGTTAACGTCCTCCAAAGACTTCCCAGTAGTCTCAACAACGATTTTAGAGTTCTTCTCGATCTGTTGCGCGCCAGCCAGCGATTGCTGCGCGGCCGCTGACTGTTCCTCCGCGGCAGATGCGATTTGTTCAATAGCGGCCATGATCTGCTGTGTAGCTGCATTTGATTGCTGGATAGTGGCGGATAGCTCCTGGGCAGCAGCTGAAGTATTATCGGCCGCTCTTACCCCTGCAGAAGAACCCCTAAGGTCATCCGCCATTCGAGCCAGTTCTTCAGCCGCCCCCCCTATTTCGGTGAGAGCCTTTACTTGTTCGCCCGCAGCTTTGCTGGATTCCCGTGTGGATCCAGCAGCCTGCTCTGCTGCAGAAGCAATCTGCTGAGCACCTGCCCTCATTTCTCCGGCTGCTTTAGCAGCCTCGATCAATTGACGCTGGGACTCCTGGACACCTAAGAGGACGTTGGCCATGTCCTTTCCAATAGTCGCAAGATCCTGGGTAATCTTTGCAGCTTTTTCTACCTCCTCGCGAGAATCTTTACCAATCTTCTCAATATCCTCAGAAACAACCTTAACGTCGCTTTGGATGTTGCCTATAAGCTCGCGTATATCTTTAGCTGCTAGTGCTGCTGTTTCCGCGAGGTTGCGAACTTCATCTGCAACTACAGCAAACCCTAGACCATGCTTGCCGGCGCGGGCCGCCTCTATAGCCGCGTTAAGGGCCAATAGGTTGGTCTGATCCGCGATTCCCATGACAGTCTTAACAATATTCCCAATTTCTTCTGCATGCTTTTCTAATTCCGCAACGTTGCTTGCAGATTTGATATTGTTCTCTCCTGCAAGATTTACGCCGTCGATAAGCTTTGCGATGTCCTGACCAGTCGTACCGACAAGAGTTTGAAGAGCTGTCGTTTTCTCCACAAAAACAGAGGCTATCTTCTCTGCCTCCCGCGCATTTTCTTCGATCCGTTTCGCGCTATTAAGGCTTTCCTCAGAGGCTTTTGAGGCTTCGAGAGATGCGGAAGCGATATTTTCCATTGTCGCCTGGAGGCTTTGTGCTGCTGCTCTGGCCTGCTCGACACCGCTAGAGAGTTCGGCTGTAATTGCAGCAAGCTTCTCCGCCAACTCAGCTTTTCGTTGAGCATTCCGCTGACGTTTTCTAATAGAAGCTTCATCCATGAGTTTTTTCTTGAGATCACCAGGTTCTGGTTCTTTTTCTGTCGTGGCGATCGCAACGGAATTAGATTCTCTAGCTTGTACACCCATACCCTTCATTCCACCTTTCTCCCATTCTTTGGTCAGCGGTCTAACTTTAGGTTCACGATATTCGGATACGAGATGATTGTCAGCCAGATAAATTAAGGTTTCTATGCTTAGCTTAAGCTATGGTTATCCCCCCTCACCATGTACATAGTGAAGATAGGAAGCCATGGTACGAGCGATATTCTGTTGCTGAATCATTCTCGCTCTTCCTAGGCATATAGAAGGCTCAAAGCATATCATGTTATAGGACGTGAGCCGGAATAGTCTATGGCTTTGTGCTATATCAGGAGAAGAAAAGGACTTAAAAGGCGACTTTTCAGATTTAGCGGGTAAGGCTAAAGAATAAAGCGGATAC
>JABLXA010000045.1 GCA_013178415.1 Bacillota bacterium
ACCTGCTCGTTGCCATAGAGAAGACGCTACAAGACAGAGGGCATTACACGAGCTGGGCAACCGTGCGGGAGACGCTTTCCAACCATCAGATTGTGACAGTGGTATTGCCGACCTCAGATGGTCGCACCTTGCGGATTAGGAAGGCTGCCAAACCGGATCCTGAGCATCTTGGTATCTATGAGGCGCTCGGTATATCGCCCCGGATGATGAAGCCGGTGAAGACATGGTCGTAAGATAGTGACGTAATTTGACAAAGAACATAGGTACCGCAAGGGTTCCAGTGCTCTGAGTGCGGAAGTTGGGATAAGTGGCAATCAATGTTGGGGCCTATGCTTATGGACTGGCGGGTCCGGCTTGAACTCAGAGACCCGTCCATATTCAACGAAAAAGGGCAGATAGACTGGGATGGGGAGGCAGAGAGAGCGATCATAGTCCTCAGGCAGGGTGACCCAGATATTGAGGTTGCTTTAGTCCATGAACTGCTGAAGGAGCCCCCATGGCGGCCTTATCGACATCAGCGCAGCATCGCTCGTGAGAGGGAGCAGCCTGTTCACGGCTGCTTTTCGATAATTCCAAGACGCTCTTTCAGAGCGCTCTGTAAGACTTGAGAGAAGTTCATCCCTCTTGCAGTAGCCATTCTTTCTAGCCAGGCCGGTAGAGTAACGTTTTTCCTCACATAGGCGTTTTCTATGGCTTCACGGTACATGGGCATGTACACTTCAACCAAGAAAGGTATCTGGTTTGGTTTTAGTTTGAGCTTCTCAACCGGTGTCGGCTCCGGGATCGGATCACCGTCCTGCTCTATGTTGTAAAGGTGGAGGGCCATGGCCTCCTTGGCGTTGCGGATGGCTTCTTCGGTCGTACGGGCGCAAGGCAGACAACCAGGCAAGTCAGGGAAGAAGATTGAAATGCCATCGTCTGCATAGTCGAATATTGCAGGGTAGACGTAATGGTCTTTCCTCATAAGATCAGCTCCTTTCATGGAGAACGACAGGGGGTTTATCTCAGCTTTATCCCCGCTTGTTTCAAGATGCTTTTCAGGGTTTTTATGGGTATGTCTTTTACCGGGTGCGTTACAGTGACCTTGCCGGGTTTTGTCGGGTGCTTGAAGTGCCAGTGGTCGCCTACGCTGTTTACGCAGTACCAACCATCTTCTTCAAGCAGTCTGATTATCTCCCTTGATGAGTAAGACTTCATCCGGGTTCCCCCTTATGATCGTATCATAATGCGCACTATGATACGTGTCAAGGGGTATATGAGGTGTTTCAACCATGAGTACTGACAAAATCGAACCGAAGGCCGTCGCAAGCGGGATACCCGTATACTGTTCATTTGATGAGCTTGCCGATATCAATACCCTGGTTCAGAATCCGCGCAACCCGAACAGGCATCCTGAGAGGCAGATTGAACTTTTGGCCAAGATCATCAAGGCTCAGGGGTGGCGGGCGCCGATCACTGTATCCAACCGGAGTGGATTCATTGTTCGCGGGCATGGGCGGTTGTTAGCGGCGCAGAGGCTGGGTGTCGATCAGGTTCCGGTCGACCGGCAGGACTACGCGACAGATGCTGAAGAATGGGCGGACCTCATCGCCGACAACCGCCTCCAGGAATTGGCCGAGATGGATAACTCCATGCTGAAGGACTTACTAGAGGAGCTGGATACCGGCGATTTCGACATGGACCTGACCGGTTACACGGAGGATGCCGTCGAAGACCTGATGACGCAGTTTCACGTGGACGATGAGGAAAGCATAGAGGATGATTTCGACGTTGCGAAGGCACTTGCCGGGATCATACAATCCAGGGTTTCGGAGGGTGAGGTGTGGGCCCTCGGCAGCCACAGGCTGATATGCGGTGACTTGACCAAACAGGAGACCTGGGAGCGCCTGTTCGGCGGGCAGAAGGCAGACCTCATAGTGACGTCGCCACCTTACAACGTCGGCATCAAGTATGCCTCATACAAGGATAAGCGGGCGAAGGACGACTACCTCGGCATGGTCGCCGCGGTTGGCGAAATGATGTTCAAATATCTTGCCCCGGGCAGATATGTCGCCTGGAACGTAGGAGTTTCGCCGGACTCATATCCGCACTACCATGTGGTAGTGCTTGAGGGCTGTGGTTTTGAGTTTTACCGGCAGATCGTGTGGGAGAAGGCCGGGGTGCCGTACCCCATATTCCCGAGCACACTCAAGGCCCGGAAAGCGCGCCACTACAAGCCGAACTACAAGCACGAGGTCATCTACCTTCTAGAGGCCCCGGCGGACGAGGTGAACCTTCCGCTGGTGGAATGCCCGGTATGCGATGGCGCAGGTCACGTGATGGGCCATGTGGCTCCCGTCACCCATGAGGTGCTTGTGCTTTTGGAGAAAGGTAAAGTCGAGCTCGGGGGCAGGATCAAGCCCTCGAAGAAATATGCTAATGACGTTTGGCATATCGTCCAAAATTCGGCTACGGCTGACCTCCCTACGCTTGGCGCGAAGTCGAGCGGGCTTGAGAAGAGAGGGAAGAAGTCGCATCTGATTAAGGCGCACCCTGCGGCATTCCCGGTGGAGCTGCCTCGAGCCGTGATGCTGTTCCTATCGAATGAGGGCGAGATCGTATGTGATCCCTTCATGGGCGCTGGCGCCACGCTCATCGCAGCGGAGAAGATGGGGCGGGTTGCGTACGGTATCGAGCTCGACCCGATATACTGTGAGCTCACAATGCAGCGATGGGAGGAGTTGACGAGCCAGAAGGCGGCGAGGATAGGATGAAAGAAACACTCAGGCACAAAGAGGCGTTCGAGTATTACTATAGCCTCGGACCGACTCGAAGTATACCGCAAGTAGCCAGGCAGTATTCCGTCTCTGTTGCCGCGGTGAAGAAGTGGTCTAGGGCGTTCAACTGGCAGGAGCGCATTGAGCAGAGGGACATTGAGAACGCCCGGCGCGCGGCGAAAAGGGTCACTCCCACCCCTGCCAAGGCGGTTTTCGGGGAGAAATACTATTTAGGGAGGATGGTAAAAATGAAAATGAGAATCGACGAGATCAGGTTTGTGGAAGAGTTCTATCCATGGGACAAATGGGATAATGAAACAGTTAATGCTTACAGACTGGCGGTGGGAAATCTACCGCCAATTCTTGTCAATAGCAACAAGTTGCTGATTGATGGTTATCACCGGATCATAGCTCACCGGCTTGAGGGACTGGAAGAGATTGACGCAGAGCTAGTGGATGTGCCAGATGAGCAAGTTTTTATTGAAGCCGTAAGAGCGAATGCTGCTCATGGCAAACAATTAAGTCCTAGTGAGAAGAAAAATGTAGCCCGGAAATTATTTGAAGGTGGCATGGCACCGGAAGAAATACAAAAATTGTTGAGTGTAAAGGAAAGGACATTTCGGGATTGGACGCAGGACCTGCGGCAGAAGCAGGGCGAAGAGCGAAAACAAAAGATACTCGAGCTTTATCTTGCCTGCCACACGCAGGAAGAGATAGCGGAAGTGGTAGGGGTTGCAAGGAGCACCGTTACTGAGTTTATTAGCAATGTCAAAAACGGCGGGCTTGTCGATTTTGACATTACTCCCGACTCACTCCAACTATACAACCTTTGGCAGTTCTCTGCCCCTGATTCGCGTTACGGCCTGGACTACCCGGGGCGGATACCGGGACAGATCGTTGAGAACGTCCTGTACTATTACAGGGAGCCTTTTGACCTAGTAGTTGATCCGATGGGCGGGCGAGGGGACGACAATTGATGTCTGTAGGGCCATGTATAGGCGATATAGAGCTTATGACATAAGGCCGGTGCGGAATGACATCAAGGAGTATGATATTACTCAGGGGTTCCCGAGGGAGTGCAAGGAGCGAATGTAATCACCCGGGCCCGGGTTTCAGGCCAGATGAGGAGCTACCAGGATGCCGGGATCGAATACTACGAGATCCCGGAACCTATGGATGAAAGGACATGTCCGATCTGTAGGGAAATGAATGGGAAGTTATTTCCTGTAAGCGAAGGAACGAGAGTTACGGATAAGCTCCTTTCCGCCGAAGATCCTGAAGAGGTGAAGGAGATCGCCCCGTGGGTGGAATCATCCAGAGATATCATGGGTAAAGAGCCTAAAGAGCTTATCTCTTCAGGGATTTTATTCCCTCCGTTCCATTTCCACTGCCGAGGGACCACGGTGGCCCATATGGGGCCTGGCTCTCCGGGGGCCCAGGATACTGCAGAACGGGGCAATTCTATCCGCCTCCGGCCTGAGTGGGAACCGGAAACCATTCGGTATTCGGTTATTAGCAAGTTTGGGATAAAGTTTTTGTGACAGATAGAAAAATCAATGATTTCACGTGGCATAGGATCTTCCGTTTTCTGCAAGATAGGAATCGAGAGCAGTTGTGGACCCTCAAGTATCGGGACAGGATTCGTGAGGTGCTAGCAGACCCTGACAGAGTCATTATCGATCCGGAGCATGGTGAAGACACTCTGATTCATTATAAATTCATACCAGGCCTCAATGACCTTAAAGGACGCCCGTACTGGCTTGCAGTGGTAGTTCAGAAAGGTGATTACAAATACTTCTATACCATGTACCCATATAGAAAGGGGACCGTATTGGGGTATCGTGTAGATTCGGGCCTAATGGGGAATTTATTGGATACGAAGGGTTTGACTATGATGTAAACTACCCTAATCTAGTGGGCCTATTCGAGGAGTTGGGATATACAGAAAAATTCGATGTACCACAGCTTGGGCTGGAGTTTGTTGATATTTTTACTGTGCTCAAAGAGGTTAAAGAGCGAAAGAAGATCGAGGGCCCATTACTTGATTTCAGGATGTTGGAGGAAGAGAACCCGGGGGCTGCTATGGAGGCCTTAAGTGACCCCGAAATTGTTGAGATGTTTCGTGAGGCTGGTATGAAGAATGTCCCGGAATTTCCTCTCGTTGAAAAATACCGGGTGGAGAAGCGGATGAAGGCTTCTCGAGGTTAGGATGGGAAAATTGGATAGGCTTGTTTTAGAGGTGCTGAAGGACAAAGATGATGTTTTGATCCGTGCCCCTGTAGATCGGAGTAGAAAGCAAATAGCAACGCACATCAGCCTGGGTGAAGGGCTGCATTTTTACGGGGGTCGGTTTCGCAAGTTTTCCGATTATCAGTTCTCAAAGACATTGCCCGAACTCATTGAGGAGATTGAACGCATATCCCCTCTGCCGGACACATATGATGTGCCCCAAATCGGACTTGAGAATGCAGACCTGCTTACGGTCATAAAGGAGATCGCGAAGTATGACAAGATAGAGGGTTTGGGTTAGGCAGGAGGGAAGTTCCGTAGAGTAAGCAAGAATGTCTAATCTGTAAACAAAGGCTGCACGGATAGACATCACCGGATGAGCTTTCCGGTTTACATTTGGGCATAATATAGTGTACAATGTAAACTGGGAGGTGATGATGGTGTCTATTGGGGAACGCATCAGGCGTGCTCGCAGGGCGGTCGGGTTGAGCATGCGTGACCTGGCTGACCGGGTCGGTGTAAGCCATCAGGCCATCTTCAAGTACGAACGGGACGAAGATGTTCCAAGTTCAGGAGTGCTGCTCCGTCTAGCTGATGCGCTGGGCGTCAAAATAGAGTATTTCTTCCGTACTCGGACGGCGAAGGTTTCCGGTCTAGCTTACAGGAAGCTCTCCGGTCTACCCAGGAAGGCTGAATGGGTGGTCCTTGAACAGATTCAGGAATGGCTGGAACGATACCTGGAGGTCGAGGACCTTTTCCCGGAACAAATCCGGCGGTTTGCTTTGCCTTCCAGCGTGGACCGACGTGTATCTTCGGTAGAAGAAGCTGAGCGTGTATCCGAGGAATTGCGGGGTGCTTGGGAGTTGGGGCTGGACCCCATCAAAGACCTCACCGAGCTTCTTGAGGAAAAGGGTATCAGGGTTGGATTGGTGGATGGAGTGGACGGCTTTGATGCTTGCACCTTTCAAACAGAGAGTGGTGAGCCGATCATTGCAGTCAAGCGTGGTTTGCCTGGAGACCGGCAGCGGTTCAAACTGGCGCATGAGCTCGGGCATATTACCTTGGAACCGGCTGAGGGAGTAGATCCTGAGGCGGCAGCACGGCGTTTCGCAGGGGCATTTCTGGTGCCCCAAGCGGCAGCGCGCAAGGAATTGGGGCAGCAGCGCCACAATCTTAGCCACTATGAGCTCCATCTGTTAAAGCATAAGTATGGGCTGAGCATGCAAGGCTGGATCTATCGCTCCAAGGACCTCGGGATTATCTCAGAGAGGGTTTTTAAAAGCCTATTCCGGCTGTTCAAGCAGCGGGGATGGCATCTCCAAGAACCGGGTGATGCGCTGCCACCCGAAGAGCCAAAATACATGGAGCGGCTTGTGATGCGGGCACTTGCTGAGGATCTGATCTCCGTCTCCCGTGCCGCAGAGTTGTTGGGCAAGCCTCTTGACCAGCTCCGGCAGGAGGTGGCGATGCAGCATGGGGGGTTCTCGGCGGACTTTGGTCACTGACACAAGCGTTTAGATAGACCTCTACGCAGGCGGGCTTCTCAATGAGGTCTTTGGACTGCCATTTGACTTCGCCGCGCCCGATGTCATCGTTGCTGAATTGAGGGAGCCGGATGGACAGAGACTTGTTGCGATGGGTTTACGGAATTTCGAGTTACCGGGAAGCCAGGTCTTGAAGGTATTGGAGCTTGCCTCTAAGTACCGCGGCCCGTCGCGGGCCGACCTTTTTGCTCTTGCACTTGCGATTGCGCTGCCCGGCGTCCTACTCATAAGCGACAAGCGCTTGAGAGAGGCTGCCGAGAACGAGGGAGTTCCTGTACATGGTACACTGTGGCTCCTGGACGAAGAAGCTAAGACCATCAGTGACAGGTTCAAGGTCGGCTCCACGCTGCCTGAGTGGGTGAAGAAGTATGAGGACTTCATCCTGGGGGCGGTGGTGGATGTAGTTGTAGCGATTCTGAATCGCATAGGTTTTTTCGAGCATACGGAGATAGCAGAGCCCGACTCGAAGCCAGCGTAAAGCTGAATCCGTTTTCAATAGGTGTGGAATACCACCTATCTGCAGATAGGATTTCGGCGGAGAATCCAGGGAAGATAGATGATTCCATACGGGTAAAGGTGTTGGAAGAAGCTATCAAGGAGATCCCTCGGGTGAGATTCGAATGGTCCTTCTATGCAGATCGAGTAGGACGGGGGCGAGATGCCCTCTCCTACTCGATTATTCTATGACGGCCCAACTGTGACGTCCTCCCCCGAATCAATTCGGGGGCATCCCAGGCGGCTCAAGCCGCCGGAGATGTCGGTTCCTAAACTTCCTCTTTAAATGTAGCGCGTTTATGCTGGGACACTCGCTTTGCTTCATACAATCTCTTGTCGGAGGTTTCTATCACTTTTTGAATGGTGTTACCATCCCCAGGAAAGAATGCGCTTCCAAATGATATCCCGACTCCCCCTATCTCCTTCGAAACCAGCTCCTTTATTCTATCACATACATCGTTGACAATAAATTCATCGGCGTCTGGTATAATTATCACGAATTCATCACCCCCGTATCTAAATACAGCATCCGTGGATCTTAGGGATTCACTAAGAAGCACCCCAACCTTCTTCAGCACCTCGTCACCTGCCAGGTGGCCAAATCTATCATTGTAACGCTTAAAACCATCAAGATCACACATTATAAGTGCAAAAGGGGTTTCTTTGGATGAAAGTTCTGTAACATATTCCGCAAACGCCCTGCGGTTGTAGAGTCCAGCAAGCGGATCCTTACCAGCAGCATCCTCCATGGCGACAACACGCGATCTCGATAGCCCTTGAGTTCTTCTCATAAGACGGCACGCAGTGTGGCTTGTCATCGTTATTCCCAGCACATAAGCCAAACCAAACCAGTCTGCTTGAATCAGCGCGCGCAGGCTGAGAAATGCCAGGATTGATGTATTCATCATTGCCGAGCGAAAGACCCAAACGGGGTGCCTTTCTATCCCATAGGTCACGATAGGCACCAGCACAAAGAATAGAAAGGGACTCCTCTGGAATCCCGTAGTGAATATCACGGAGGAATTCAGGGGGAAACCGAAAATCGGCGAGAGATAGCTGAACCATGGATGGTAAAGGTGCTTCAGGTCAAGAAACTGAGAAGCTATGAATCCCACCATAAACAACAGGGGTAGAAGGGCATAAGGCATTGGAGGAGCCAAGACTATATATGCAGGGGTGAAGGCGATGCATAACAAGATGCGGGCGGAGCGCACCTCCCTTATCATGGATCGCCGAAAGGACTCCCTTGATTCCATACCTAATCGCTTCATCCTCCCTCCGAATGGAGCTATCTTTGATTACCCACATCCATGCCGGACACACCGTAAAAGGCTGTCCCCAGGATAGGGGACAGCCCACACTTCTGGATTTAGATTTGGGAAGCCCTGCGATTGGAGGTCCCATTACAGACTTGCGAAACCCGGCATATCAGCTCGTGAAACGCAGTGCCAGTATTATCAGACCTACCATGGCAAATACAGCCAATATAGTTAAGAGATAAGCGACAACTTTGACGCGATTCATGATCAGTTGATTATACCACCAGCGCTTTAGTTTCTCGCCCCACCCCATTTGTGCCACCTGCTCCATACATTATTCTTCCTGAGAAACACAAAGACCGGCACCTATCATACCAATAATGGTAAGCGGCCGGTCTCGCTACTACCTCCCACGTCCCCAAGCGACCGAATAAAGGGCCGTGTTCATCGAATCCACCATTACCTTATGTTTTTGAATAATGCTATTTCGATGCTAAACCCCATTTTCCCTCTCATGCTATACTGAATTTAAGAATATCATCATAAAGATGAAGGCACCGTGAGACATATCAGGCTGTAGAGGCCGGTCCAATTCGGCACCGAAATGAGGGGAACGTCCGTCTGCAAATGGGAGCGATCCAGGGCCCAGAATACGCTACACCCGCAGCAGGATTCGGCTTGTTGCGGGTGGTCCCCTTTTCACGGACATTTACCCCTTAGGTGGGTCACTTTTAGATAGAGCTTGTCCCACTCTTCGTAGAATTTCGCTAGCGCTCCCGGACGCATTATTTCACGTTCTAGCGACGTCAGGCTCCGCTGGCACCTCTATCTCCCCTGACATTCCCACCTCCTTGCGAATCGCAGCCTGAAGCAGGCTCAGAAGCTTATACCCACGGATGCGATGGAATTTCCCTTCTGCTTCCATTAGCCCCGCCCCAACCCACTGCAACGCCTGCTGGCCATTCCGCCAGCGCTTAACGTTGTGTGCCTTAGACGCAGCCACG
>JABLXA010000046.1 GCA_013178415.1 Bacillota bacterium
GTGGAGGCGGATAGCTGACGTGCTGCCCGAGCTGTGCGACAAGGAGATTTACTGGGTTAAGCAGAGCGGGCTGTCTGTCATCGACATCCGCGGGATCGCGATGCGGTGTAAAGAGGAGCACGGGCTGGGGCTGATCGTTATTGACCAGCTCGATAAGATCTTCGAGCGCAGGCATGAGGGTGAAAGCGACACGACCCGCATAGGCCGGGTGACCAGCGCGCTCAAGAATATCGCCCGAGACCTCGAGGTCCCGCTGCTATGTTTGGTGCAGCTCCTGGACAAGGCGATCGCAAGGCGCGGCAGCCCCCGGCCCCAGCCCGGTGACGTTCGGGACAGCAGCTATCCTGACCAGGACTGCGACATGATGCTGTATCTGTGGCGGCCGGAGTTCTACTACCCCGACAAGCCGGAGTGGAAGAATCTCGCGGAGATCATCGTTGCGAGGGCCCGGAGCGTGGGCACAGGGAGTATATGGGTCCGGTGGGAGCCCGAGTACACGGCGTACCAGCGGCTACTGCGGGACGACTGGCCGGGACAGGGGGGAGAAGCCGATGATGGACCTAAAAGGCCATCCAAAACGAAAGGAAATCGAGCTCATCAATGGGCTGATAGAAACGGCGATTAGCGAGACGGATTGGGACGACGAACTGTCCAAGAGGCGAACGCGCAGAACGGTTAAGAGGCTTGCGAGGCTGCGTGAGCACCTTTGGTACCAGGGGCTAAAGGAGGCTGCGGGCGATGCCTGAAAAGAGGGGCAATAAACTGCCGTGCGGACATGACGAGAGTAGGGCCCGACTAGTCCGTTACCGGTGTTCTCTAGCGCAATTCGGTTGCACGGACATTCATGTAGCGCGGGTATGCGGGGAGTGTTTTAAGGCTGGTAGGACGTCCCGAAGGATTTTGGGCATGAAGTGAGGTTGAGGGCCACATGAGCCGCAATATCTCTTTAGCAGGAAAATCTACAGACTCGCAGGCCAGGTTATGGGATATACTCCGGCAATGCAAGAGCCGCAAGAAAGCTGTGACTTCAAGGCAGTTGTCGCGGCTTACAGGAATAAACGAGCGTGAAGTGCGGTCGTTGATAGCCGACCTCCGCCGCGATGGATATCCGATAGCCAGCGCGGTTAACGCACCGTATGGGTATTTTATACCGGTTGACCGGGCTGAAGCCCGGGAATGTCAGGGCCATCTGTACAGCCGGATACAGGAGATCGGTATTACGGCTAGGGCCCTGGACCGGGCATTTGGGGAACACCTGCCCGGTCGGCAGATGATCCTTGATCTATTCGAGAGGGAGGAGAGTAAGGATGAAGGACTTAAAGGCGCTTCTTAAGAAGTGCCGGGCAGCGTCGGACCGGCCCTGGAGATTTGAGGACGGAAAGATCGTGGCTAACAATGGCAACGTGGTCTTAGAGGCGATGTTCGACTCCATGACCGACTTGGGGCCCATACTGGATATCAGCAATCAAGACCTGGATTTCATTCTCGATGCCAGCGCGAGGTACGAGGAGGCCTTGAAGCGGACGCTTGCGGCAGAAGCGCGGGGGAAGGAACTGGAGTATGCATTACTCAGGCTGTTAAATCAGTTCGACTCACGTAGTGAATGGCCGAAAATCACTGTGAATACCGATGGACACTGGGTGGCTGGTGCAGTTGATGACGAGTGTAGAGATGCGATTCGATATGCAGAGAAGGTTCTGGAAGGCGGTGAGCAGGATGGATAAGGTTCAAACCAGTGGCGATGTGTGGCCCGAACAAGAGGCCGTTGACATATGGTGGAAGTCGTATCAGCAAGAGTTAAAGGAACTTGTGACTAGGCCGAGGATTGAAACGCAACGGATGGCCGATCAATTACTACAGCGGGTGAAGGAGTTGGAGGCCGAAAACAAGAAGCTGAGGCAGGCCAGTGATGATATGCGCGAGGAGCTTGTTTCTCTTTACGGACAGATTGGAGTTCTTAAGGCAGCAAGAAATACTCTGCTTGACGAACTGGATTGGGCCAAGCGGAACCGTGACAGCCGAATTCGAGAGCTGGAGGTCCAGCGCTCTGCGGCCATGGATGCTCTGGAAAAGCTTCGAGATCTCCTGCCCGAATTCGGTAGCCTAGACGGAAAGGTGTGGCAAATGATCGACGGAGCTCTTACGGCCTTGGCGAGAGGTGAGCAGGGATGAAGCGATTTACGCTGCCACTTCCGATACCTCCCGAATTCAAGGTGAACCTGGAACCGGGAGCGCAAGCCTACCGGTACGGGCCGTGTCTTGTTATCGTCGGGAAATCGGAGGATGGCTGGCATATGAGCATCAGCCACCCTGACAGGTACCCGACGTGGGATGAGATCAGGGATGCCAGATACCAGTTTATGCCCCACGACATCACAGTGGCCATGCTGTTGCCGCCGCCCGAAGAATACATCAATATCCACGAGAACTGCTTCCACTTGTGGCAGATTGAGGACCCGCGGAAAAGGCTGGTGATAGCACGATGATCCGATACAATCCACCGCACCCGCCGGAATGGCTAATGTATGCCATGGTGTTGTTGGCGTTTGCTATGCTCATAGTTCTCCTCCTTTCTCTTGGTAGCCATCCCACGCCAGAAGTTGGGGGTTCCTCCTTGACCCTCGCCTACGAGGCCGAATATGTGGATGTGTGGCAGGTGTATGGCCTTGAGGCTATACCGGTTGCCAGTAGCCCGCATGTGGTCAGGCCCGGAGAGCAGCTATTCCACGTCGCGATACAGCACCGGCTGCCCGGGCCGGTCCAGATGACGGTGGATATTATCAAGGCGCTCAACAACCTCTGGGACAGGCCACTCTTGCGCCCTGGGCAGAAGCTGCGGGTGCCGGAGACGGACCCCAGGCACTGGCCGCTGGCGGTGCAGAAAATATGGGAGAAAGCAAGGGGGTTATGAGAATTGGGTATCAATTGGTGCTTACTCATTAGCTCTATGCTAATTATTGCGTTAGGAGTTTTTATTTGGGATATTCGGAGAATTAACCGGGAATTGCGACAACTCTATCGTCAGATCATGAGACCCGCGCAACGCGGTAAAGTCATATCATTGCTTGAAGCAAAGGCAAGAAAAGCAAAGAGGGCATAGATTGTGCCTTAGTGCTATCAAAAGGGACGGAAATGAAAACCGCAAATATGCGGGGAAGTTTGCCAGGAGATAAAAGATTGGGGGGACAGATTGATGTTAGGTATAGTCCTTTACGAGTGTGGAGACTGCAACAAAGTCTTTGGTATAGCTCCTAGTGAGGAGGATTCTTTCAGATGCTGCCCATATTGTGAGATGCCGTCAGAGTCTGCAGAGTTCATTGAAATTTTTACTTTAACGCCGGTTAGATGGAGTGAGCCCAGGATTGAGAGGACGGGCTAATATGCCTAAAGTTCAGAAATGGCGTTGGTTCCATGTTCTGCTCATATCGAATTGAGAGGAATTGACCCTTTAATTTTGTGAAGGTAGCTGGAAATTGTATGCTTGACTTTTGGTTACCAGGGTCCCCCCCCAAGGAGCCCGTTATGCCAGGAGCCGTGGCCGGCCGGGGCCAACTTCTAAGTTTTGCCCCTAGGCCGCGGCGCAGGCGATAGAAACAGAATCTATCTCAGAGCTCCGGGCGGGCCTAGGTATATTCTTTCACGATGATCCAAGGTCAAACCCTCTTCTCACTACTCCCCCAGTATGCTTTCCTTGCCTCAAAGGCCTCTCTAAGCTTTCTTTCCCGCTCCGCAAGACGCATGGCCGGGTCTCCGCGATAGTAGTCTATCGGACATAGATAATTTAACGCTGAGTGGGGCCTCCTGTAGTTGTAATAGTAGCTCCACCCCCTAAGCGTATCTAGTGCCTGATAGTAGTCTTCAAGCTCTTCACCTGAGAATCCCTCCTGGCGGTGAGTCCGGTGTAGCCTCTCAAGCCGTCCATTAGATTCTGGATGCGCTACCCGCGTCCTTATATCCTGTAACCCCACACCCCTTACAAAAGACCTCCATTCGGCACTCGAAAACTGGGTTCCATGATCATGGATAAGTCTCGGCTCCGTAACATGACGCTTAGGAAGCTTCTCCAAGGCCTCCTGAACCGTAAGGGTTACCGTCTCTGCAGTCATCGTGAGGTTTAAGCTCCAATTCACAAGATATCTGCTATACCCATCTAGGATGTCCACCAGGTAATACCACCTCGGACGGATGTAAAGATACATCAGGTCGATATACCAGACCTGGTCTGGATGATCAGGCTCGGGTGGACGCTTCAAGGCCTCCTCATTGCGCCTATCCCGCCGCAAGATGAGGTTATTCTCTTCCAAAATCCGGTATACCTGATATGGCCTCAGGTACGCTATATCTTCGTCTATCATCTGCCACGTAAGACGCTTATACCCTATCTCAGGATGTTCCAGAGCATAGTCGCATACGTGTAATACTTCCTCCGGAGTCGGTGGGACCGCCTTACGGTGGGGTAGCTTTATCACGTCATCCAGACAACCCGCAGCTGCTCTAGATCTCCAGCGGTAGTAGCTTGCCACGGATATGCCAAGCTCTCCTAAAACCTCTTCAACCGATTGACCCGTCACCTCATGGGTTTGCTCTACGGTCTTGAGCATCAATTCCTTTTCTCTAGCCTCATATCGACGGTAAGGCTCTAAGGCCAAAGCCCCTTTTTTAAGGCCAGGTTCTCCACACTGAGTTCCGTTATCACAGCCCTCAGCCGCTCTATCTCTGCCTGAAACTTTGCTTCTAGGCTTTTCTTCTTTCGGCCTCGTTTCCCATTTCGGAGAGCTTCCAGACTCCCTTGTCTTGCTTGTTTTTCCCAGGCATAGAATTGTCCTATCGCTATTCCGTAACGTCGGCACACTTCGCTTATCCTTTGGCCTGTTTGCCGGGCCTCCTCGAGGATCTTGAGCTTCTCCTCTGCTGTCCACTGACGTCGGGTGCTGGTGCTCATGGTCTTCTATCACCTCAACCATTATTATGCTCACCTTCCATATCTAACTTGATTTTTCCAGCACCCCTCACTTAATTTCGAGGCCCAAAACTCTCATTTCGTCATGAGCAATAC
>JABLXA010000047.1 GCA_013178415.1 Bacillota bacterium
AGTTGGGGGGACGGACTGATGGGTTGCGATTGCCTGCAGGAAGAATGGAAACTCATCAAGGCTGCGCCAGATGAGATCAAAATGTTGAGGAGCAGCAGTTTGCGTTCGCTCAACGAGATTGTTTACGACGACGGAGAGGGCGGTGGGCTCTCGCTAGCTGATATTCTGCCGGCGGAGGAATGGGAAGAAACCACATTGGATCGTCTTGATGTGGAAAGGCGGATTGGCAGGTTGAGTGGCCGTGATGCCAAAATAGTGAGACTCCGGATGGCCGGATTCAGCCAGGCGGAGATTGCTAAGCGGGTTGGTGTCAGCCAGGCGAGTGTATCGAGGATACTGTCCAGGTTGAAGGTGGTAGCATAGATGGCTAGGGCAGTGCTCTATACGGGTCCCCGGTGCCCGAAGTGTGCTGAGGCCAAGCGGTGGCTTAGGGAACATCATATTGAGTTTGTGGAGGTAGACATTTCCCAGGACGCTGAGGCTGCGAAACGGTTGTCGGAGAGGTGGATCACCGGGATTCCTGCGTTAGAGGTGGACGGCGACTTTGTGGTCGGGTACTCACCTGCTAGATATACGACTTTCTTCATCGGGAGGAGCGTTGTGGACTTTATCAAGGGGAGCGTAGGTTGAGCAAGGAGACTTGCGGGAGAGGAGTGAGAGAATGGTCCGGTGTAAGGCGTGCAAAGAACCCATAGAGTGGGTCAAGCTCTCCAGCGGAAAGCTGATGCCGGTCAACTGCCAGTATGTGACCGTTGTCACGGATGGAGGCGAAGTGGTACGCGGCAGGACTCCGCATTGGGCCACCTGTCCGTTCGCTGAGTCTTTCCGGAAGACAGGAGAGGATGAGAGTGAAAAAGCTCCTGCATGACATGAACCTGCTGGTTGCTGCCAAAACCGACGAAAAGGCATTCGAGGAGCTTATGCCGGAGTTTAGAAAACTCATATGGTTCTGCTACTGGAAGTATCTCGGCGGCCCTGCAAGGCTGGAGCGTACTGCACTGGCTGAAGAAGACATGTTTCAGGCCGGGATGTATGGACTTTACATAGCGTTGAAGCGGTACGACCCGGAACGTAACATACGGTTCACATCATTCGCCGTCCCGTACATCGCCGGCGAGATGCTGAGGCAGCTCCGGAGCATGAGGTTTCCGTTTCATGTCCCGCGCCGTCTGTATGAGGCCATGGACACTGAAGAAGCGGAGGAATTGCGGGACTGCGCGGTGCTTTCGCTGGAAGAGCCGGCGCAGAGGAGCCGTCGGGATAATGCCGTCCGTACTTGGGCGGAGATCATCCCCGATGATAGGAATTGGGAAGCCGGAGTCATCGGCTTGGTTGATTTCGAACGGGTGTTAGGCAGGATGAGCGAGAAAGACGCGGAGATTGTGAGGCTTCGCTTCGCCGGCCTGCCCCAGGCGGAGATCGCAAAGCAGGTCGGTTGCAGTCAGGCTCAGGTGTCGCGCATTCTGTCGAAGCTGAAGGCGGTGGCGTGATAGAGAACTGAGGGGAGGACGAAAAGAAGGCAGATGTGCTTCGGGAGAAATGAAAGCGCATGAGAGCTCTCAGCGACAACTCGTTACAGAATTGGCCATGCGTCTGGCATTGGCCCTGAAGGCCATTGCAATCGGCCGGCTGCCGGGATATGCGTGATGTGCGGGAAGAAAAGGGCATCAGGGGGTTTTGTTACGTGTGAGGAGTGCAGGGCGAAATGGCGGCAGTGGAAAAGGAGGGAAGGGAGTCGTGAGCAGGCGTCTGACCCGTGAGGAAATCCGGCTTGCTGCGCGGTTCGTATTCGAGCTTCTGGAGCTTCAGAGACGGAAGGCTCCCGATATAGAGATTGAGAATTGGAGGTCCCGGGTGGAACGGGCCTTTCCTCCGGTTGAATGGCGGGAAGGGTTTTCAGTCACCATCGGAGAGGTTATGCAGGCGAAGGGGCGGGATTTGGCTGGACTATTGGGGGTGATGGCATGATCGGCAATACTGTGGATTTGGACAAGTCTCTTTGCGGCGATTGCTCGCATCTTCGCATATGTGCTATCCCGTTACGGGCCGAATCGATATCAGATGAGTTATACAACTTGGGCATCAGAGTAATCATTTCCGAGTGCAAGGCTCATGAGGAGGCTCGACTGGATGCCAGGCAAGGCGCCACGGCGTAAGGGATTTGATGCAGAACGTGAGCTCGCCCGGCTCCTGGGGGGACGGAGAATTCCGCTCTCCGGAGCTGCTGGCGAAGACTATGCGGGAGATATGGAGGTCCCCGGTCTTGGAATCGGAGAAGTAAAGCGCCGGCGGGATGGATTTAGACAGCTCTATGGATGGCTTGAGGGGCGGGACTTCTTAGCTGTGCGAGCCGACCGGAAAGATTGGCTGATAGTAATACCGATAGAGCGGTTCAAAGAATTATTGAGAGGGCGCAACATGTCAATCTAATTTCTGGGGGAGAACTGGCATGAAATACAGTCCAGAAAGATTCGCAGCATTAGTTAAGGAATTTCATGAGGCAGAAGAGCGGATCTTGAGTCATAAAGGCACAGAGTATGCCGACGATGTGGACCGTCTCGAGAACTTTCATCAGCAGGCCTTGATTCAGAAATGTAAGCCGGCTGATATTGCGTTGACATATCTCCTGAAACATGTCCTTGCTATCGCCAAAGCAGTTCAGACGGGTCAGTATGAGTGGGCCTGGGAGGGTTCGCATGGCGAGGGCTTGAGGCAGCGTTTTGCCGACGCCCGGAATTACCTACTCTTGCTCGCTGCCTGTATTGATGAAGTTGCTGGGTCAGGTGAAGGATGAAGCTGGTGGGTATACGTCCGGTGCGTCGACATTATCCTCGAGGGCTGGCCTTGTGGTAGTGCTATTGGGAGAACATGAACAGCGTGCAGTATTAGTCGTGGTGTTGGCGGTGCCACATAGTGGCATAGTCAAACAGATGTTCTCATGGTATGATCTGGTTAGGAGGTGCCCGGATGCACAATAAGCAGGAATTGCGCGAAATGAGTCGAATTGAGACCATCAGAGTTGTCAGGGAAGTACTGGCAACATACCGGGAGCGCCGAACCAGCGGTCGGATAACCGTGGATGTCCGCAGCGGCAAGGCGATCTGGGTCAAGCCGGCGGTCGCTGACGTAGAGGCGCCCGAGGCGTTTCCAGACGAGGCGAAGGTTTTGCAGGAACTGGATGAGACTCTTCGTGAGTTCCAGGGAGAGGGTGTATCCGGCACTGTCGCGCTCGTGGTTTGCGCGGGACGTGGGGTCGGGGTCGAGAAGGTTGTCGAGCTCGAGAAGGTGAGGGTGGGATAGGGAAAGCGTGCTGCGGTCGGTGAGAGTTGCTGAGTTTCTGAGTACCATGCATCCGTTGGAAAGGCGGTTGAATCTAGGACAGATTGGAGGAGCTAGCCATATCCCGTCGAAATCTAAAGGGGATCTGCGCGTGTTAGAGATGTCTCCTCCTGTTGCAGAAGAAGAGATGGACCCGGAAATACAGGCCCTTGCAAGGGAATCAGGTAGTGTTGTTGCATGCTTTATTGCTCCATATGCAGGTATTCGAACCTCGCCACGTGATGAAGTATATGCTAGCATAGGGTTGGAAGAGGAATTTGTCGTGGAATCCCTCTTGGAGAGGGTCCGCAAGGAAATCCCCGAGCGCAAAGACCGGAAACTCATTTGCTTGATAAACACTCATGGTGGTGGCATGGCGTCATCTTACAAGATCGCCCGGGCCTTGTGGGTTGTGTTTAGCAAGATCAGGGTATTTGTGCCTCATATAGCTGCGAGTGGAGGCACAATTGTCGCTTTAACTGGCGATGAAATCGTAATGGGATTGATGAGCCAGCTAGGCCCGCTGAACGTACAGACCACGTACAAGGGCTTCCCAGTCTCTGTAAACAGGTCTATGGAGTGTTTGCGCAGGTATAGAGAGTTGTTTCGAACCATGACGCCTGAGGAAGCACCATACCCGTTGCGCGCGATGGTCGATAGGCTTGACCCGCTTCTGAATGAGGAATGGTGCGGGATAGCCGCGACCGGATACGCATACGTCAGGGATATCCTTGGATTAGCTGGATATCCTAAGGATAAGGCCGACAAGCTGGCGTTAACGCTGACCAAGGAGTTTCCTAGTCACGGTTATGTCATTCATGCTGACATGGCTCGCGATCTGGGGCTTCCTGTCAAGCCAAGTGAACAGTACCCCGCCGAGTGGGACCTGATGAGACGGTGGTTGGGGCGATATCTCTCACAGGGAGCCGCCCATCACCACATAAAATACGCGCTACCCGTGCAAACGGCAGTGACCTTGACGGCGACAACGTCGGAAGGTGGTCAAGGAGGGAACAAGAGCGAGGAAGGGGCGGTGGCAGAGAGCAATGAAGGTAACGAAGACAAAGAAAGGGGAGGTAATCATCCTAAGTCGGGCTCGAGAGGAAGAGAAAGGTAGTCCGTTTTGGGCGCCAGAATCCTCAGAATGGGCGAGATTCTGGATGACCCGGTACTCGGCTGACGACGCAATGTTGTGCTCTAGGACAGTGCCAAAGCGGGAGAACAACCCTGAAGGGTAACAGACAGTAATAGTAAGAGTCAGCGGCTCAGCAGACGCGATGCCGGCAGTTTCGGAGATTCAGTCTCCGAGCTGCCGGCTTTTCTTTTGGGGGTGGACAGGTAGTTACAATACTTGAATACATCTGGGCGCATGACGAGATGACGGTGTTGCGGCTTGTCGCACTCGGCCTGCTGAGCGATTGGCTTGTTGAGGCGGTCCTGGGCGTACGGTTGCAGTGCGCGGACATGGATATAGGCCACTCTTATTACGAACGAATGATGGCGCATGACGCTTACCGCCGGTGTAAAGGGGGAGGTATAAGGCAGGTGAGGTGGGCGTGAGC
>JABLXA010000048.1 GCA_013178415.1 Bacillota bacterium
AGGATTGGGCAGTGGGCGGCCGTAAGCTGCCTATCTACGTCATCGTAGGGACGCAGTACGCAACAGCAATGGGCGGCGGTATACTGGTAGCCCACGTGGGCATCGGTTATTCTTCAGGATGGTCCACCATAACGTATGGGCTGCTCGTTTCGATTGGCATAGCTTTCCTGGCTGTAATAGCCAAGTGGCTGCGCGAACAGGAGTTCACTACTGTTCCTGACATCCTGGAGAAAATATATGGCTTCAACAGATTTGTACTTATCGTTGCTGCGCTCATGACTATCATAGTTCCGTTCGGGTGGATGTGCGCCCAGCTGGTTGCCTTCGGCAAGATATTCTCCAGCATAACCGGTATCCCGATGCAAATCCTAATGGTCATCTTCGCTGTGATCACCTTGGCCTACGTTCTCCCTGCTGGGCTCACTTCGGTCGCCTGGACCGACTTCGTCTTTGGCTGCTTCATGGTAGCTATGTCCCTCTTTTCAGCACTCTTTGCCATCAGGCGGGGTGGAGGTTGGAGTACGATAGTAGGCAAAGTTCCTGCGCAGATCGCGCAGTTCCCAGCGGGCATGGGGGCTGTGGGAGCCTTTACAGTTGCCCTCTGGAGCCTGGCCATTCTCCCCGGAACACTGACGAATCAGATGTATTACCAGAGGATTTATGCTATCGATAACGTCAAGTATGTGAGAACCAGTCTTATCATTAGTGCCTTGGTCATCCTAACGGCGGACATCTGGGCTGGCGTGGTCGGCCTAGCGGTTAGGTCTATGCAGCCGGGTCTGGCTTCGGAAATGGCATCTGGGTGGTTCCTAACGCAGCTGCCGACCTGGTTCCTGGCACTTTATTCCGGATTTATCGTGGCCACCATTATGTCTACCATCGACAGCGGTGTGCAGTCGGTTGTAGTAAACCTAACGCGGGACATCTACCAAAAACTCATTAATCCGCACGCAGACGACAAGAAGCTCCTGTGGCTTTCCCGCACCCTTTCGGTAGTCATGACATTTCTTTCCCTGATACTCGCCATAGCCTGGCCCCAGGCGCTGAGCTGGCTGGTGGCTACCTATGCTTATTCAGCAGCAGCTCTGCTCTTCCCGATTTTCCTGGGGTACTTCTTGAAAAATGCCAATTTCCTGACGCCCCAGGGTGCCGTAGGCGGAATGATCGGTGGGTTCATCGGCTGCGCGTGGGGTCAGATCAATAAGGTGGCGATTCCGTACGTGGCGTATGGTTTAACCGGATCATTGTTAGGGCTTCTCCTAGTCAGTGCCATGACGCGCAAGAGCTATTACAGCCGAATTGCCGCTAACCGTTAGCAGGATGGGGAGCTGGTAGGGATTGTTTCCTCGCCAGCCCCCCGAGTTCGGGACCGATGTTTGGAGCGAAAGGATGGGGACATATGATAACTCGCCCGCGCTTTGCTATCATAGGCGCAGGCAACGGTGGCCAGAGTCTAGCCGCGCACCTTACTCTCCTAGGTTTTGAGGTCAGTCTTTACGACGCGGACAAAGAGAAAATCGACCTGCTACGCGAGCTGCGTACCATCAAAGTCTATGGCGCTGTGCAAGGAGGGGCGGCCCCGGCATGCATCACCAGCGACATTGCCGAGGCAGTACAGGGTGCCGATATATTGATGGTTGTGGTTCCGACCTGCTTCCATGCGGACGTGGCCAGGGCGGTGTGGCCATACCTGGTGGGCGGGCAGGTTATTGTCCTTAACCCGGGAGCAACGGGTGGAGCATTGGAGTTTCGCCAGGTACTTCGACAGCACGGCTGCCGGGCAAAAGTGACATTAGCTGAAACGCAAACCTTAATTTACGCCTGCCGCAGCCCGCGACCTGGCGAAGCTACCATTTTCGGCATCAAGAATCATGTGGACGTTGCGACCCTGCCGGCTGGCGAGGCCACGCGGGTAACCGCCCTCCTGAATACAGCCTTCCCACAGTATCGACCTGCGCCCAACGTGCTCTTTACCAGTCTTAACAATGTCAATGCCATGTGCCATCCTGCACCCACCCTGTTCAACGCCGCTCGCATCGAGGGGCACTGCACCTTCGAGTACTACTTTGAGGGCATTACACCATCCGTTGCCAAAGTGGTGGAGAGGATAGATGCCGAGCGTCTAGCAATCGGTGAGGCCCTGGGCATAAAACTGACTTCTGTTAGGGATTGGTACGTAGTTTCCTACGGCGTAGACGCCGCAACCATTTATGAGGCCATCCAGAATAACAAGGCATATGCAGGGATCAAGGGCCCGACGACGCTTAATACGCGGTACATTTTCGAAGACGTTCCTACTGGTCTGGTGCCCCTGGCCTTGCTAGGTGGGGCCTTAGGGCTTAAGACCCCTGCCACAACTGCTATAGTAGAATTAGCCAATATCGTTTTAGGTCGCAACTTTTGGGAGGAAGGGCGTACGTTAGAAAAATTAGGGTTAGCGGGGAAGACTCCTCAGGAGATCCAGGCACTGGTTTCTTGAACAACCGGGAAGAAGGTAGTTGCCATGTCCTTAAGTCTGTTTGACATTGTTGGCCCTTTTATGATGGGCCCGTCCAGTTCCCACACAGCGGGAGCGGCACGTATCGGCTACATGGCTCGCCTTATCCTAGGACGAGAGCCGGAGAGGGTGACCCTCTACTTTCACCCAGTGCTTATGCAGACCTATGCAGGGCACAGAACCCACGCCGCGCTGGTAGCTGGCCTTCTTGGCTACCGGGAAGGGGACCCGGCGGGTATTTACGCCTTAGAAATAGCCATGGCAAAGGGCATTGCCGTCAACGTTGAACAAATCGATTCGCCGCACGTGCATCAAAACACTATGCGCATCAAGGCTGAGACTGGTGCTACGGTCGTGGTGATCAACGGCATCTCCGTTGGCGGAGGCAGCATCCTCATCTCGGAGATCGACGGGGTACCCGTGGCGCTGGACGGAAACACCTACGCTTTGCTGCTGCGCGCCCCGGCACCAGCAGACGAAACAATCAAAGCCATCTTGGCGCCGTACAAGGTGGTTGGGTTTTCAGAGGGCAGAGTTGGACCTAACCACCTGGCCTGTTGGGCCTTACGCCAGGAAGTACCGGCCAAGGTCTTAGCGGCTGTGCAGGCAGAGGTACCAAGCGCCTCATTGCACCTCATCCCGCCACTTTATCGTTTCCGCCAGGTAAGCGATGAACCCGTCCTCTTTTGCACGTTTTCGGAGTTGCTGGACCTCACGCAGCAGGGCATGAGCCTGCCTCAGGTGGCCTTAAGTTACGAAGAGAGGCGAAGCGAAAAATCAGAAGAATCCGTCAGGGATGGTATGTGCGAGATCTTGAGCGTCATGCGTGCTGCAGTAGAGGAGGGGCTCTCAGGTCAGGTGAAACTCTTGGGGGGTTTTTGCCCAGGGGATGACGGTTGGCGCTTGATGCAGGCCGCTCAGCAGGGTAAAACCATAACTAGCGGTATCTTCACGGCGGCGCTGGCTCGAGCTTTGGCCGTTGTTGAACTTAACGGAGCCATGGGAAGGGTAGTAGCCGCTCCAACTGCGGGATCGGCTGGTGTCCTACCAGGGGTGCTTTTCAGCGTAGGTGAATACCTGAAAAAGAGCGAGGCCGACTTAATTGACGCGTTGCTTGTCGCCGATGTCGTCGGCATCTGCATTGCCAACAAGGCTTCTCTTTCCGGCGCCGTTGGGGGCTGCCAGGGGGAAGTGGGTGTCGCCGCGGCAATGGCTGCTAGTGCCGCCACTTTTCTGGGCGGTGGAGACGCAGAGGCCTGTATTCACGCAGCGGCCCTCACATTGAAGAACATCTTGGGGCTCATTTGCGATCCAGCAGCGGGTCCGGTGGAGGTCCCGTGCATTAAACGCAATGCCATGGGAGCAGCAATCGCGCTTATGGGGGCAGAATTGGCCCTGGCAGGTATCCGAAGCTATATTCCCCCCGATGAGGTGGTGGATGCCCTGGTTAATGTGCAGAAGCTTCTGCCACAGGAATTAAAGGGTTCCACTGTCGGTGGTTTAGGCTGTACCCGGACTGCAGAGCGAATGCGATCCGAGTGGCAGCAGAAGCTTAGCCCAACTTCCGCACTCAGAGCACTGGAACCCTTGCGGCACCTATGTTCTTTGTCAAATTACGTCACTATCTTGCGACCATATCTTAATCGGTTTAATCATTCGCAGTGATATGCCTAGCGCCTCATAGATAGCAAGATGCTTAGGATCCGGTTTGGCAGCCTTCCTGATCCGCAAGGTGCGACCATCAGAGGTCGCCAATACCACTGTCACAATCTGGTGGTTGGAAAGCGTCTCCCGCACGGTTGCCCAGCTCGTGTAAAGCCCTCTGTCTTGTAGCGTCTTCTCTATGGCAACCAGCAGGTGATACGCAAGCACGCACAAGAATATGTGGGTCTCTACCCGGTTTTTCAACTGATGAAAGATCGGTCTCTCAGCAAGGGGACTCTTCATGGCCCGAAATGCTGACTCAGCCCGTGTCAGAAGAGAATAGACACGCCAGATCTCTTCAGCGTTTATGTCCTTGCGGTCTGTCCTAAGTAGATATCCACCATCCAGGCTCTCTGCAATCGCCTTCTTCTCCTTGTTCTCTTTCCAATATACTTTCCCATCTTCTAATCCGATCGTGTAATACCTAGCGACTCGTGGATAGCGCTCCTTCAGCCTCCCGATCTTCTCGTAGATCTTGTCCTCCGCCTTCAGCTTGCCGGACTCGACCCTCTTTGCCAGCTTCCCCAGATCAATAAGAAGCCGAGCCTCGTGCTTCTCCCGAATGGCACGATCCTTCGCCATCCGTTCCTCGCTTAAACAAAGCGCATATGTATCCCCGCACTCCCCTTCCTTTACACGCACCTTCGTCTTCTTCTGAGCCGGATTGTTTGGAGAAGGCTCCCGTACCACCTCACGCCAGCCCTCAGTCTCAAATTCCTCCAACCATTTATTCCTCTCCAATTGACGCGTTGCAACAATGTAGTGATATCCAGCGCCCCGGATGGCTTCCAGATTCTCTTCATAAGCCATGCCCCGATCAACAACCACTGTCGCGCCTTCCTTTTTCCCAACCCGTGCCTCAAGGACCTTTAACATTGAATCTACCGTCTTCTCATCTTTCTCATTCCCTTTGAATACTTCATGGGCTATAGGAAATCCATCCCGGTTTACTACCAATCCTACAACTACTTGCTTGCAATCAGGGCGCTTGTCGCGGGAATAACCCCGCATCGCTATAGAGTTCCCTTCGCATTTCCCTTCAAAATATGTCGATGTGAGATCATACAGATAAATGGTTGTATCAATGTTGAATAGGTCTCTCTCTTTCTCTACCAAGTCCTTTTCGATCTTACTCCGGCGCGGCCAGAGCTGATCGAGATTGCGGTAAAGCGTATCATCATTCAGCTGAGAAAGGTCAACCCCGAGAAGATCCTGAAGAGCGGTGCGGTTGACCCAATCAGGCATGGCATGTTCTGAGGCAGGCGATATCAATCGGTTGAGCGTCATCACCCGCGTTAGGAGACGCTCCCTCTCTGATAACCCTGCCCTCTGTAGCACATCATCAATCTCAAGCCGATTCCAGAATTCATTACCCACATGCACTGTCCCGGCTTCCCGCCCTTGCTCCACCTCTATGCGATCAGGGTATACAGAGATGGGCTCATCCCCTACTTGTTTAGGATGCTGCTCTTTTGGCTGGCGCTCTCTGACTTTAGCCACAATGTCAGCTACCAGAGGATCAGTAGGGGCCATGTCAATTGAAAGCTGCCCCAGTAACGCCTGCTCCACCTGCCGAGCGAGCACAAGCCATTCCTTGGCAGGCCGCGGCTTCAGGTTACCCAAAGAACAGATGACTTTCTGTCTGGGTCCCTTCGGGGTCATCACAGACTCTACAAGAAGGTAGTTTTCGTATGTCCTGCCGTTTTTTGCATGTCGAGTTGTTTTACGTATATACATGTCACTATCATATCATATATCTAAGAATTGTCAAGCAAAAACTGTATCACTTGTCGTCACTATTTTGAGCTTATGCAGATGGACAATGTGTCTAGCTGGGCTTTTGCCTTACCCGACACCCCAAAATGATCAGAAAATAGGCCTGGGTTGCGGAAGTTGGG
>JABLXA010000049.1 GCA_013178415.1 Bacillota bacterium
GATGGGTAAAAGAGGTGACAGAGCATATTTATGAGGGCCGAATAGATGAAGCGATAAGGATGGCGGAGGGAAGGATGCCGAAGGCGGGATTGCCTAAGGAAGTAGTAAACCTGCCTCATTACCTGAGCCTACATTTCGCACCCTTGCCCCTAATGTTCCTTATTTTCCTCCTCGGGATCATTTCCGTTTCTTCATTCAAGCTGGTACGGGCTCGGGCGGACGACCACATATATCTCCGGCGTGAAACCTGCAAGCCTTAATACAAGACTTCTTCAGTTTGAGAGGTAATACATCCAGAAAATAGGATAGCCACAGGAATCTGTCCTCTGGTACGCTTGTTCTGAGACAAAAACAGCACCGGAGGTGGCAAATCCTCGCGGCTAGAACAAGCATACCACGAAAACGTCTTATACCCAACATCAAGATCCGTCGTGCGAGATCACACGGTGGAGCAACGCGGATGGGAGGCCTTCCTGCAGTGAGAATGGCCTGGGATACCCTTGTCGCAAAGCCCTCCGCCAGTTCCAACTGGCACGGGCTGGTTAGGTGTCGATTCCGGCCCCCATTGGCGCCGCCGGCACCGGAGAGAATGGCAGCTGTGAATGGGTTATGGAATTGTACTCGACTGATAAAATCACCCCGGTCAAAACCGGGGCGATCGCAGGATGAATCTATTCGGTCTGATACTCTCACGTGTCCATGAAAGCGCGAGTATAGCCGTTCCCTGCTCGATTCCTGCCGAATTCATGCCCTTCCTCAAGTAAAGCCTCTCGCTCTAGCATCTCGCGCTCCAGTAATGACTCATAATACAAGGCATGCATCGCTGACTCTATCCTTTCTATCGCATCCAGTGAGGTAAACCTCAGGGTTGCCTTGCCTCCCTCATGAATTAGCGTCAACATCGCCCGCACGTCCGCGAAGCCTGACACGATAACATCTGATTCAACCTTTGTCCCATAAGAGACCACTATCTCCTTCATTGCCTCCTCCTCCCTAAAGGGTAAGCTCCTCTATCGCCCGTTTCAGGTTGTTGCCATCCACAAGCTGTTGCCTGTGGGTGTATGCATCCATGAGACACCCCTTGCATAGCCGTGCTACAAGCCAGATCGCTCCCTTGGAGTATTCATAGATGCGACCTATGACATCATCGGGGAATAGAGGCCTATCACAACCTGCCATCTTGAGTTCATGGACAACATATGGCTTGATCTCTGACTGCTCCATGCCGGTGAGGTGGTATTGCACCTCCACCCTCCGGAAGACTGCCTGGAGCGACCGAAGGCGAAGTGTTGCCCGCATCTGGGGCTCCCCCACCAAGATGATGCTAAATGGCGTAGATGAGTCTACGTCATAATTCGATAGATACCGGATCTCCTGAAGCATATCATGGGATAGCTCATGGGCTTCGTCTATGGCGATAATGAGATCTATCCCCTTTGCCACGAGGCTCTCGACCGTCTCCCGGAACTGCCTTTTCATCCTGACGAGACGGTGGTCAGGAATCACACCAAGCTCAGTGAGGATAAGGTCGTAGAAGGCATGCTCAGTAAGATTCCGGTCTGAGACGTAGATAAACCGGTACCTCGTATCCGGCAGTGACGATACAAGAGCCCTCAATACCGTTGACTTGCCGCAGCCCACCTCCCCTGTCAGGACGGAGATAGCGCGCCTTTCGACAGAGTATTTCAACCGCGCTTTAGCCTCTTCGAATCCCTTGAAGGGGAAGAGCTCGCTTACGGGGATGTCCCGTTCAAATGGATACCGGAGAAGATGGAAGTGCGTTAGATCCATTCCCTAATCACCCCTTGAGCATGTCCTTGTATGAGAGGCCCTCCCTAGGGGTAAGCGTAAGGGGATTGATATTGGTTGGCTTTGGGACTTCTTGGACCCCCTCTTTGGAGGGTGGTTTCTTGCCCACATGGTGCCTTGGGGTATCAAACGGCTTTGCTTCCCCATAACTCCTGCCTTCAGAGAAGACCTGGATCTTTCTCATGTCGTAGGGATCAAACCGGACTGTTATGGTCTTGCCAGAAAGCTCCGGAGATGTTTCGTAAGTCTGGCCTTGGAGTGAGAAAATCCCTGTCTTATCCACCTTTCTCGTCTCCTCCACGAGGAACGCCTCGTATATCTCTGTGAGATCCACCTGGCGGATAGGGTGATTGTCCATATCGAACCTTACGGACGGCGCCTGCTTTGTGGCCGAATGGGGCTTATCGTTGTAGTGTATCTTGAGCCACGATGAGAAGAGATCATTTGCCTTGACTATGTCGATTGAAGACGTCCTGGATAGAAGCTCGAGCTCGGAGAGGAAACCTCTCTGGACCGTTAGAAAGAACCTCTCCAATTTGCCGCGACCTTGGGGGCGGTACGGCCGTGAATGGCTAAGGTGAATCCCGAGCCTTGCGCATATCTTTGAGAAGTGTAAGCTAGAGTAGATCGCTCCATTGTCAACATAGACCTGTTCAGGCAGGCCATGGGTTATGATGGCCTTCTTCAAGCTATCCTCCAGGGCCGGCATCCTCTCAGCATTGTAGAGCTGGGCGTGGACTATCTTACGAGAGAAATCATCCATCCACGCAAAGAGAAATACCTTGTGTTTTTTATCGGGATTCTCTAGCTCCCCAAGATAGGTAAGGTGGCAGGTATCGCCGATCCAGCGTTCGTTGCGATGTATGGCCTGGTAGCGGCGGTAGGTATCCTTCAGGGCCATCTGCGGTTTTGTGAGCCCTGCCCTTCTGAAATGGTCATATAGCGTGCTCCGCTTGAGATATCCGGGTTCCACCTGGCCTGAGGCCTCCAGCATCCCTATGATTGCGGCAATGGAACGCTTGGGGTTTTCACGCCTCAGGGCGATCGCAAGGTCTATCAACTCTTCAGGAATCCTGCTGGAATTCTCCCTTGGCATAGGCATAAGCGCATCAAAACCTCCTTCCCTATACATGGATAGATAACGCTCAATTGTCCTTTCCCCAACTCTTGTACGGGTGCTGCCTGGAATCACATAATGCCGGGATGCTGCCTCTCGGATTAGCGCCGTAGTCTCCCCTAGAACAAGGTCCTGCCTCGATACTATCGGTGAGATGAGCCCGTAGCGAAACGATGCGATTTCCTGCCTGAGTTTATCGTTATCCATCGGTCGTCCCCCTTTCCGAGCCTAATATATCGCTAGCTACATCCATAAGCCATGACAGGGTTTGTTGTGGGGAGGGGAAATTAGGTCCTCATAGAGGGAAATCATGGCAGATAACCCGTTTTGAGCATGGGATTCATACCCACACCGGACAGGTTGACATCAAAGTCTACCCGTTTTCGCGACATTGCCGGAGGATGTGGCAGTTTAAGCACATGCCAACTCCACCGGCGCTCTTGGCATCGGATATATTGGCATTAGAGGTAGAGGATGTTTAAGGCATTGATTCTTGGGAAGACTCCCGGGGCACCGCGGGTTAGGGTAGCCCTACAGAGGATATCACCCAAGTCGAAAAGTAGGAGCATGCGCCCCTTTTCACCCCCCGCCTTCACCTTCGGCCAGGTTACCATGACCGTAAGCCTTGCGACGAGGTTTGAGACGAGCGATACTGCCTTATCGAGTAGGTGCTTTGTATGCGCTACCCACCGGGAGACAGTGCGGGCATCCACACCCGCATCTTCAGCAGCCCCTTCAATAGTGGCTCCTTCCAAGTGCGACCGTATGCAGGATTCCCGCACCTCCGTGAGGTAGTGGAGATATGGCGCAAGGAAATCAGGCAAAACACCATATGTCCTCCCACATTTGTGGCACCGCCACCTGTAGATTCGAATGCACACTCGTCCGTCACATGTGCGAGAGTGACGGTAATATGAACCCCATGGATTCATCAGAGTATTGCAAAGAGGGCACCGCACCTCAATGTCCGGCCTGGTATGTGAATAATCGGCAATATAGCTATTGACTCCGGGAGCAAATGACTTTACGATAGGCATGGAGGGAGGGTAACACCTCCTTTACGGGGTGAGAAGGCCGTGTGGTGGAACATGGTGGCCTTCTCTCTCTTTCTTTTTCCCTCTATTCCACGCCGCCCTAAAGCTTTCCTGCTCCCTGGGGATAAATAAGGCCCCCAGTCATCCCCTTTCTCCAGGGGCCCCGGAGGCACGCCACCCTTAACCGGAAATCCCGCCTATACCGATGTCATTTTGGGCCGGTATCTACACTAAGGAACTCGGGGGGAAAGGCAACGTTGTCATCATCCAGGGGCCTCCGGGGGCAAGTATAGCCATTGATAGGGAACGCGGCTTTAGGGAAGAGATAGCGAAGTATCCGAACATTAAGATCATAGCTGCACAACCAGCTGATTGGCAGAAAGAGAAGGCTTTTGCTGTAATGCAGAGTCTGCTGCAACGCTACAAGGAGATTGACGGCGTATTTGGCATCAACGATTCCATGGCCGAGGGAGCAGCGCTGGCCGCAGAACAGGCAGGCAGGCTCAAGGGGATGTCTATCTGGGGCCTCGATGGAGAAAAAGACGCGTTGACCATGATAGAAGAGGGCAAACTTACCGGAACGGTTTATACCAACTGCTATGAACAAGGCGCTACGGCCATGCGGCTTGTGGAGTATCTGCTAACGTCCGGCCTGAAACCGAAGGATATCAAAAAGACGGGTGTCATCCAGATCGCTCCAGTAGTTGTCACAAAGTCTACCGTTGCGAACATCAAACCTGAGGATCGCTGGTAAATACTCAACCGGAAACTTCACCACGAGGATCGCGGGGAATGCCCTCTATGAGGGAGGGCATTCCCCGCCCCGTGGCGGGGAGAAGGGTGTGGTCAATGCGATGAAGCCAAGAGACCTCCGTAGCTACGTCTTAGCTACCGCTTTCTTTTTGGTCATGGCCGTATTTAGCGTTCTTTGCCCGGATTTCAGGACTATTGGCAATTTTATTTCAATGCTCCGCCAGATTTCGTTTATAGGGATTATGGCAATCGGCGCTACCTTTGTCATCCTTACCGGCGGGATTGATCTCTCAGTAGGCTCTATGTTAGCCCTGACCGGCATGATATGCGCAAGACTCCTCCGTTTTACAGGTGTGGGTTCATATATCACGGTGGTACTTGCGCTGACAGCTGGCGCCCTTATGGGACTAATCAACGGTAAACTGGTGTCGCGGCTTAACATCCCTCCATTTATTGTCACGTTGGGTACCATGGGGGTATTCAGGGGACTGACCCTGCTTACCGCCTTCCGGAAATTCGGTTTCATAACTAATACGGTCATTAGCAATGAAAGGTTCCTAGCTCTCGGGGGCGGCAAATTGGGACCTATATATTATCCGATTCTGTTTTATGCAGGTGTGGCTGCTATAGGTTACTGCTACCTCACGCGAAGCAAATTCGGAAGATACGTTTATGCGGTAGGTGGCAAGGAACAGGCTGCTGTGATGTCGGGTATCGATGTTGCGGGAGTCAAAACTGGGGTGTATGTGATCTCCGGTGTATGCTCGGCACTGGCAGGCATACTCTGGACATCGCGGCTCATGACCGCGACAACGGAGATGGGGCAGGGAAATGAATTAGATGTCATCGCCGCGATAGTGGTAGGCGGTACCAGCCTATCAGGTGGACGCGGGGGGATAGGCCAGACGATTATCGGCACCCTTTTCATCGGAGCGCTGACCAACGGGATGTCCATGCTTGGGCTATCGGCCTTCTATCAGCCTCTTGCCAAGGCTGTGGTCATCGTTGCGGCCGCCTCAATTGACAGTCTCCTTTTGGCTCGAAGCACGAAAGAGAACAGAAGGGCTTTGCTTGGGAATAGGGGCGGGAGGCATAGCCCGGTCCCCGACGTGGCACGGCGGGCTAACCGCATCCCTATCGACCGTTCTAAGAACCTGCTTGAGCTTGAAGGAATATCCAAGAGATTTGGAGACATACCTGTGCTGGAGGATGTTTCCCTCAAAATAGCAAGAGGCGAGGTTCATGCTCTTATTGGTGAGAATGGAGCCGGCAAGTCAACCCTGATCAAGATAATTACAGGGGTTTACCCCAAAGATAGCGGCATAATAAGGCTTAACGG
>JABLXA010000050.1 GCA_013178415.1 Bacillota bacterium
ATAAAGATCGGGGAATAAATTGTCCTTGCCCTGTTCATAATATCCAGCGACGGATATATTAAACTCGTGGATCCTGGCTATGGGGTTCACGCACCTTGCGGGGAGATGGCAACTTGGCTGTCTCCCCGTTAAAATTTGACTGATTGAATATCACAGATTGAAACCGCCAGACTCCAGATATTCTGCGCAAATCGGATGCCCCATATTCAAAGAAAATGACCAGAATACACAAAAAAATAGATAAAAGAAAGTGAGATATAACAAAGTTTGGAGTAGTGTGTCATGTTTGCCAACAGAAATCAACTCGCCATCCTTAAGAACAAAGATTTTATCAACTCCCATAATACTTGACAACCGATGAGACACGATAATACAAGTCATTTGCGGATATTTAGTAAAGATTGCCTCATATATCTTCTTTTCCGTTGCACTATCTAGAGCAGATGTTGCTTCATCTAGAACTAGTAAGCTGGGTCTTTTTGCTAATGCTCTCGCTATCGCAACTCGTTGTTTTTGACCAGTTGACAAGTTGTATGCTCTCTCTCCAATGACTGTCTCTATCCCGTTAGGTAAACTGGGTAAGAACTCCGTAACTTGAGCATCTTCTAAGATGTTGAGAAGGTGAACTTGTGAATCTCCAGAATTCCCCAACAGTACATTCTCTTTAATAGAGGAATTGAATAAGTAAGAGTCTTGAAACACTGCCGCTATCCATTCTGCTCCTAATAAAGAGGAATTATCAATTAAGGCACCATCCAGAAACATCGAGCCTTTCTGAGGTTCGATCAGTCCAAGAATAATCTTGAGCAACGTTGACTTACCACTTCCCGTTGCACCAACCAAAGCGATTCTTTCGCCTCTTTTTATTGATAGATCTACATCGCGTAGAATTTCACGATTCGTACTATAGTGAAAAGACACACCCTGCAGCTGGATACTTTTTTCAAACGGCTTACTCGTTTGGGTCCTATTCATAGGAGGAAACCAATTAAGAACTGCGTTTATTCTTCTCGCAGAAACATAGCTTTGCTGAACTTGAGCAGTGTAATTTGCAAGCTGGCTAATGGGATGAATAACCCACTGTATATACCACATGAAGGCAACTAGTCCTCCGGGACTTAGATTTCCGGTACTGACCCTATAACCGCCAAGTCCGAGACAAACAACGGTTGCAACTGGCCACAAGGCTTGAGTCAGATTATCCAAACTTCCTATTAGGCGAGTAGTTCTTTTTTGAGACTCAGCAAGCCCTTTGTTTGCATCATCAAACGCCCTTCTTTGTATGTTCCATAGGTTGAAAACAGAGATTTCTCTCCAAGCAATTAGGGCTTCGAAAACAGAATGAACAGCCGTAGAGTTAAATTCCTTCTGTTTTTCCCAGGCTCTATTGTTTCTTTTGGACACCCACTGACTAACAAAAAGCATGATCAACCCCAAAGGAAGACACGCTATCAAAAGTACATAGTCAAGTTTCAGCAACAAGACAAACGCCCATAGAAATATGAAAAGATTTCTCCCTATAATAACTATTGGTTTTGTTATCAGAAACCCTAAATCAGGAATATCATTAAATATTCGGGAGACTGTTTCGGATCCCATATTTCGCATGTAATAGTGCGCCTGGAAAGCGCTGACTGCCAATATGGAATTACCGTTTTCTGCGGAATGGCGCAGAGATGCCCAACCCGGCATGCAGTAGACCAGAGGTAGTCTACCGTGTGGAGCCCGGGTGGATAGGTAGCCCTGAGCTGAAGTACACAAGGCAAGACGGGGCGCTTGGCATTAGGATGGAAAGGATGACGAACAGGAATCGGTCAGTGACCCACCCAGCGATAAGCGAATCGGGGACGCAGGTGTACTGACGCGTCTCGTATAGTGAGAAGCATCCTTATTACTGTGACTTCTCGGTGTCGTTGAAGCTCGATGCCAAGGGAATATGTCCATTCAACTACTCCCTTCTATGCCGGCCGGTCAAAGAGATCGGAAGGGTGATAGGCCGACATCCTCATCCATCATCGTGGCAGCAGTGAACCAGGGAACCGGTCGCGTCGGCCATGCAAATGGCTGGGACAACCTGCGTCTGAAGTGGCGCGATTGGGGCGGAGGGGCCATAGTAGTCTGAGGGCGGGAAAGCCGTCCACATGGCGAAGGGCCGCCAGTTGGGATTCGTGTTGATAAGATTACTGGATCATGACAGGGGGAATCACCTTGCCAAATATCCAGGAAATGCAGACACGACTCAGTCAGTGGGCCACGGATCACCCACAGGAGCGATATCGTGACCTGTGGAATCTCACCTGTGACCCGGCATGTCGACGATCACGTAATTCCCCCACATAAGAGATAAAAAACGTCACGAAATTCCCCCACCCCCCGATCATGAAATTCCCCCACCCCTCAATCACGAAATTCCCCCACCCCGGTGGCGCGCAGTTCCCAGATTTGGCATTCTGGTACCAGGACAGGAGGTGCCAGAATGGGAAGAAGGAGTTTTGCTATGCGCGACATCATGGAGATCTATCTACATTGGCAGGCTGGAAGGAGTCTTCGTGCAATCGCACAGAGCCTGGCCGTGGACAGGAAGACTATACGCAAGTATATTCGGGCCGCTATCAAGGCTGGATTCAGCAAAGACGGACAGAACACCCCTGATGAGTGGAAGGAGTTCATAAAGCGGCAGTTCCCCGAGACCGTGGACCAGACAGTACGTTCAAGCCGCTTCGGCGAGCTTGACCAGTACCGAGATTACATCGCCGAAGGCCTCAAGACCAACCGCATGAGCACAGTGTGGCAGCGGCTGTGTGAGGCAACGGGTCTTGACGTAAGTATCAGCACCTTTCGTCGATATGTTCGAGCTACAATGCCAGACGCCAGCCTCAGGCCTGACCAGGTGGTAGTCTATAGACCGGAGGTCCCTCCTGGTGAGGAAGTTCAAATTGACTACGGATATCTGGGCAGATGGTGTCATCCGGTTACCGGAACCACCTACAGGCTATGGGCATTCATAATGGTGCTTGCGTTTAGCAGGCATATGTTCCTCAAGGTCGTCGATCGTATGGATAAGCGTCACTGGCTTGAATGCCACATCGAGGGCTTCGAATTCTTTGGGGGAGTTCCAAGGCGCCTTGTATACGATTATGTTCCGCGTAACATAATCCAAGTTATGTGCCCCTTGTGGTTATGTGGCCATACATAGTGTATCCCTAGCAGATAAGGCGGAGAGCAATGAATTTTGGGAACATAATTTTCATGGAGAATCAAGCCATGACCACCGCATTTCGTCCTCCCGCCAAATCGGTTTTCGGGGGGTATCCCCCAGAAGAATCATTCTTGGGTTCGCAAACCCGCAAGGCAGCTTCTCTCCTTCGGGTGGTGATCTCCGCGTAACGATCGGTAGTTTCCGGCCTCCGATGGATGTTATGAGACCATTCTAACCTGGAATGGAAATATTATGTGGCCACCTTTGGATCCTATCTTGTTGGTCCAAGCCAAGAATCAACCTCACGGCCACATAACTAGAATGGGCACATAACTTGGATAATGTCGCAAGCGGGGTGCTTAAACCTGACATCTATGAGCCCCTGCTAAACAGGGCATACGAAGAGATGGCTGCTCATTATGGGGTCCTCATAGATCCATGCCGAAAGGGGAAGCCAAAGGACAAGCCCCGGGTCGAGAGAGCCATCCCTTACGTGCGAGACAGCTTCTGGAGGGGGAGATCATTTTCCTCACTGACGGAGATCAACCGGGAAGCTATCCGCTGGTGCACGGAGATTGCCGGTATGCGGATTCACGGCACAACAAGACAAAAACCGCTTGAAGTCTTCAACCTGGTGGAGAAACCCATGCTCAAGTCTCTGCCTGAACGTTGGGAGATTGCGGTATGGCAAACCGCCAAGGTAGGGCCGGACTCGCGTTGTGCAGTCAGGCGCACGCTCTACTCTGTCCCCTGGCAGTATATGGGTAGGGAACTCTCCGTCAGAATCACTGATAGGAAAGC
>JABLXA010000051.1 GCA_013178415.1 Bacillota bacterium
AACACTGATACCACCACGAAAGGAGAATAGATTATGCCAGCCGAGATATGGCAGGCCATGCATATTGACGAAGCAAGACAAGAGGACTATGAGATCACCAGAGGCGACGTTGTCTTGAAGGATGGAGCCCTTTACGTTGTCGAGGCCGTACGTGATGGAAGGATAAAGGCTATAAGGGAAGACGGAGTTGAGGTGGTAGCAAACATGGCTGAGTTTACCCTGCTGCAGGGAGATGAGCTATTTCAGGTTTTAGAGGCAAAGGCAAGGATGAAGGAGGGAAAGCAGGCCATGATGACACAGGCGCTCAGTATCGAGAAAGGGGATAAACGCGACGCCGCGGCCCCAACGGGAAGGTCGCTACCGCCCCTCAAAGGCGGCTGGTATCACCTGGATGAATGTGGCGGTTATGAGATTGCACCCGGCCTCAAAGTGACCGGGCTTCAGATTCTCAAGGCAAAGTATGAGAGTCCTCTCAAGGCATTTATCAACATACGCCTCAACGGGATCCTGACATTGTATGGGTTCAGAATCCTCAAACAAGGAAAGAGGGCTTCCCTCCTACCACCGCAAAGGCAGGGGGAGATGAGATACCTTGATATAGTCGAAATAGAAGAGCTGCCAAGAAAGAGGCTCGAAGCCCTCGTGCTGAAACTCGCCCAGAGGCTGGCCATCATCTAAGGTGATTCCACGTACCGGAAGCACTCAGGCCTCCGGCCCAGCTTTTCTCCTCGCCCGCGTTTGCTATCCCGTAAGTCCTGCAGAGGACGCCCTCACATAGCAGGCTCCCCCACTCGCTAAGGCCCGTAAGGCGGCCGCGTAGAGTATCCTTCAGCGCCGGCATCCAAGCATGTCCCTCAATGACCAAAGGAAGGTCTCAAATGAAATTCAAAATCGAAAGGAGATAAGACAATGACCATTTGCGCTATGGCAGAGGTATCCCATGCCCATATCCATCCCATTTCAAGTACAGAAATCGAATGTGAGCAGAGGTTTAAGCGGCTCCATGCCGAGATGCAGAAGACATGGGGCCGTATGAGTTTAGTGGACCAGAACGGGACGGAGGTTTTGCCTTCAGCCCAGGTCATATACTGCAGGTATTGCGAGCGTGCAAGGGAGAGCTGCTGCAAGGCTGACTGCGAGGTATTCCGCGAACTCGTGTTCGGCTTGGAGATCGGCATATCGCCTGAGCTTAACCGCATCATCCCCGAAAGAGAAAAAGAAGACTACTTCGACCTGCTTTTGGATCCCTGCAAGAATTGCTCCAAGCGAAGGTCTCATATCGATCCCAAGACCTGGTGCGGGATCCCTCCGAGCTGCTTAGGCACCAGGAGCAGGCGCTTTCAAGAAGTGCTAAACGGCAAATGATCGGTAACATGATGAGATCTCTTTAGAACCCGCATCTATGGTGCGGGCTCAGTCATTTATCCAGGGGCGGGGAGGGATGAAATGTGACATAGGGGTCAGGTAATGAAAATCAATAACTAAAATCTAGAAAGGATGGTAGAAGACATGAACAATCTGAATCGTCAAGATCAGAACCAGGTAAGTGGCAGGGGTGATGCTGAGGTCATAATGCTCACCCAGAAAGAGCTGGCTGAGATCGTCGCTACTGCGGTAAATGCTGCGCTTGAGGCAAGGGAAGAAGCAAGGCCAGCGGCTCCTCAGCCGGTAACCCCGGAGGAGGCAAAGGCCCAGATAAAGGCGGCGGCAGACTCCGTCGGGAGGACCGCAGTTGATTGCCTCAAGATCGCAGGCGGAGGGCTACTCGGGGCGATAGACGAGCTCTTTACCGCAGGCCTGAGAGTGGGGCTTCGCGTCACCGGGAGGATGCGGTAGCACATACATACAAAGGCGCAAAGAGTATGTGCAGTGGAGTGGTTCCAATTGGGGCCACTCCATTTAATTCTGATTGGAGAGGAGACTGAATATCTTGAAGAAAGGATTCTCACTGTATTCCGTCCGGCTCGTGAAGTCAAGGACCATTCCATATGTTAGTACAGGGGTAAGCATCAACAACGCGTCAATAGCAGCAGATGTCGCGCGGCTGTATTACAGCGGCACAGACCGGGAGATCTTCTCTGTTCTTCTTCTCAACACCAGGAACCAGCTCGTAGGCGCAAACATAGCGAGTATCGGGACCTTGAACTCAAGCTTGGTGCACCCGCGAGAGGTATTCAAGCCTGCGATACTGGCCAATGCGTTTGAGGTCATACTCGTCCATAACCACCCGAGCGGTGATCCCACGCCGAGCAGGGAGGACATAGAGATCACAAGACGTATGGTCCAGGCGGGGAACCTGCTGGACATACCGGTCGTAGACCTATCATACTTGCCGAGGATCGCTATGCCAGCATGCGGGAGACAGGCCTGGCATATCTACCCTGAACGGTCAAGATTGGCTGGGTAACCATAGGTATAATCCCACCAATTTGCTGTGCATATATAGGCTACCCCCTACCATATAACCTTCAAGCATATCTGGGAGGTAAGAGATGCCCGCACCGAATGGCGGGCATTTCCTCTCCTTGTGGAGCGGAATGCGAAGTCCAAGAGAGTAAGAGGAGGCTAAGATCATGATTAAGATTAGATTTCATGGAGCGGTCATCATGTGTAAATCCTGTGGCAATGGATTATTCGAGGAGGTGATAGATGACCACTGCCAGATATTCCGGTGCCTGAAATGCAGGGAGACTATCGCCTTCGGCAACGCTGCCCTGGTGGAACGAATCAAACTACCCGCGGACCTTGCAAGGGACGACACCAGTATGCGCTAGTCAATTCCTCAGTCGCTATGTATCAGAGACTGGTGGCAAGCATTCATTAGGGCCCCGGGGATACACCCACCCATCGCTATTGCGGGTGGGCCTTTGTTTTCTCGGGGGGAATATCTGTTCGGGGGACGGCCATGAAGAGCCGTCCCATCAGCTTACAGTTCAAGACTGGAGGGGAGAGCTATGGAGCTTACTGAGGATTTCAGGAAGAAGTTTGTGAAAAGGCTTCAAGGCAAAGATTTCATCCTCTATGGTGGTTTGCTTGAGCTTGCGAGGGGGAAGGGACTCAAGAGGCTTGAAGTAGAGATAGTCCAGATTCCCTCCCCAGAGAATGGAAACTACGCTGTGTGTTCGGCAACCCTTGAAGGTGAGGATAATTCCATCTATCGCGAAGTTGGTGACGCTTCACCTAATAACGTAAATGGGAACATAGCCCCACATATCCTGAGGATGGCCGCTACAAGGGCCAAGGCAAGGGCCCTCAGGGACTTTACCGGGGTGGACATGGTCTCTTTTGAGGAGATGGGTGAGATCGAAGGGGTAGATGATAAGGCTCCCCTCACGGAGAAAAACAATAGCGCGGGGCCCTCCCGCGGGGGTTCCAGGACAAATAGAAGGAGCAAATCAGATTTCCCTCTGTGCCATGAATGCGGTACTGAGGTCACCCGAGCAGTCTACAGGTTCTCTACGAACAAATACGGGAGGCCGCTCTGCATGGCCTGCCAGAGAAAGGCCGCAGCCGGGTGACCTTGAACCCGCCGGCCTCCCACGCTGCCTTGAAAGGAGGTGAAACGAGTGAAGACCGTTCATAACTTCGATGAGGCCCTCCGTTACGTCCACCGTCTTGGCTTCGCTCCCAACTCAAACATCATCCATCAGCAGGGAGCACTGTGTGCAGTGGTGGAAGCTTTAGAGGCTGCTGCTGGAGGGTACCCATTCAAGGTAGTGAATCATCGTTACAAGAGCCCCGAAGGCCATAGCTATCCATGGCTATCTGAGTTCATCGTCCATGGGGCCAAAGGGAAACAACGCGTCTTGCCCTGTAAGTTGTAAGTTGCGCGTATGAATCTACGAG
>JABLXA010000052.1 GCA_013178415.1 Bacillota bacterium
CTCCGGGAATATGACCCTGCAGTGTATGAGGCTCTGATTGACATAAATGGAAAACCGATGGTCCGATATGTGGTAGAGGCACTGAAAGGAGCCCGAGGCATCCGTGATATAGCTGTAGTAGGGCCGAAGCAGGCGCTGGAGGATGCGCTTTCGGGCCTCGAGGTTAGAGTTGTAGAGCGAGGGGACTCGATTCTTGCGAACCTCCGGAGGGGGGTGGAGACTCTAGATCCTCAGGGAAATGTGCTGATAGTGACTGCTGATGTGCCTCTCATCACTGGTGAAGCCATAGATGACTTTCTCCACAGGTGCACCGAGAAGCCAGCGGAAGTATGGTATTCTATAATACGGAAGGAAACAAATGAGGCGAAGTTCCCCGGGATGAAGAGGACTTATCAAAGGCTTGTAGACGGTACCTTCACGGGTGGTAACATCGCCCTTTTGAACCCCAAGGCGATCGGTGCCTATGAATACCTGATGGAAAAGGCCATTGCCATGCGGAAGAGGCCCTGGCTTCTGGGTAGTGTCCTCGGCTTCAAGTGCATAGTGAAGTTTCTCTTGGGCAGGCTTGCCGTCCGCGATGTGGAGGAGAGGTTTGAGAGGCTCGTGGGCATAAGAGGTGTTGGCATTGAGTCGTCCTACCCGGAAATTGCGTTGGACGTAGATAAGCCGAGCGACCTAGAGCTCGTGAGGTCTCTTCTTGGCGGAACGCGCGAGCAGGATTAGATTCATATGACGCTAGAGCGGCACCATTGACAGTGAAAATGCCGCCCACGAGACACTGGATCATTTTCTTTTCAAGGTAGTTTCCGGAAGCCTGGAAGCGGGAGGAGGGACCCTTTTGGAAAAACTGGGAAGGAACGAACGCCTGATAGCAATCACAAAGGAGCTCCTGGAGCATCCGCATAGGTTGATTTCCTTGAGTCATTTTGCCCAGCTTTTCGAGGCGGCCAAGTCCACTACCAGCGAGGATGTGGCCATGGTGAAGAGCACATTCGAGGCTCTGAAACTTGGGAGGGTGGAGACCGTTCCTGGGGCCGCGGGAGGGGTACGATTCGTGCCCTATCTGGATGAGGCAGCGGTAGAAAATGTGGTCCAGAGACTATGCAGAGAAATGTCCGATCCCAGGAGGATTCTCCCCGGGGGGTTTATCTATATGGCAGATATCCTGTTCTCCCCGTCCCTCATGGCAGATGCGGGGAGGGTGTTTGCTACAAAATTCGCTGACCTGCACCCTGATTATGTGCTAACGATGGAGACCAAGGGGATTCCCCTTGCCTTTATGACCGCGGCAGCCCTGAATGTACCCCTTGCTATTGCCAGACGTGACACCATGGTCGCTGAAGGCCCCGTCGTCAGCATAAATTACATCTCAGGTTCAACCCGGCGCATTCAAACCATGTCTCTCGCTCGCCGGGCGCTTACTTCCGGTGCACGGGTTCTCATAATGGATGACTTCATGAAGGGCGGGGGAACTGCAAAGGGCCTTATCGAGCTTGCCGCTGAGTTTGCAGCAGAGGTGGTTGGGATAGGCGTCCTGGTTGTGACCAGTGAACCCGCATCAAAGCTCGTAGACGGCTTCGTTGCGCTCCTCCTCTTGGAGGGGGTGGACGAAGAAAAGAAGACGGTGGCGATAAGTCCAGCATGACTATAACCCCCCTTCAGGACGATGTATTTCAATTCCTGCCATTTCCCTCGAAATCCAGCCAGCCTAAGCAACCGATTTCTCATAATAGAATGGATTTCCCTTATCAAGTGTGGGCGTAAAAAATTTTACGACACAAGAAGGAATTATTGAGGGGGCGTCGAATAAATCTAATATGAAATCCATTGCACATTATGAGCTTTGTTGTCGAGGTGATTTACGATCACCACCATTTATGAGATAGCGAAACGCCTTGGTGTGTCGCCTGCTACGGTCTCCAGGGCCATAAGCGGCAGGGGCTACGTGCGGAGGGAGCTCCGGGAACGCATTCTCGAGCTAGCGAAGGAGATGGACTACCAGCCCAACTCTCTCGCGCGCGGCCTTATAAGCAAACAGAGCTATACTATCGGCCTTGTCTTGAGTTTATCAGTTGACCTTGTCCGAACCCGCATCAAACCTGAAAAGTTCTTTTTGGGAATGTACATTTTGCCACTACAACCCCAAATTCTGGAATTCATCGGCAGGTGAAATATTCGGCAGTGGCTTGATGCGTAGCAAACGCAATATCTTGTTGCTCAGATCAGTCCCTTTGGTCTTAATGAGATACCCATTCCTCTCAATCTCTACCCTGGCAAAGTTCATGGAGTTCACAGCCTCCCGGATCGCATCTGCCGAGGCCTCCACCCCAGCCTTCCGAAGCTTGAATTCCAAGGTGCGGGCAAGCAGAAAGGCGAGAAAACAAACCACAAAATGCCCCTTTATGCGCCGCTCAGTCCAGTGGAAGATCGGCTGCACTTCTAGAGTCGACTTCATAATCCGGAAGGATTCTTCAATCTTCCATAGATCGTGGTATGCTGCCAGCACATCCTTCACACTCATGGTCTTCTCATTGGTCTGGATACCGTAATACCCGTCGAACCTCTCATCCTTCCTAATCCGTTCCTCATCTAAAACCCAGTCGATACAGCCCGGCTCTACTTCCTTGAGATACTTCTTCCCACCTCGCTTGTTGCTGGCCTTGATCTTCGACTTGTCCTCCAGAAGGGACTTGGCCTTTTCAATCATCCTCTCCCGGTCGGCCCTGTCCTTTTGAGCCCTCTTGGGGGAATATGTGATGATCAGGTTCTCTTTTAACTCCCAGACCCTTCCCTCCTCATCCTTAACCTTGTTAACGTAGTCGATCACCTTGTAGCGAATCCTCTCCTCCGGGTCCGCCCCGGGGGAGGCCATCTCCTGGTAGCCTCCAGAGAAGACCTCTTCCTGAACGCTCCTTTTCATGTTCTTTATCCTGGAGGCGACGATGTAGCTGTATCCCTGGCCAGCTATCCGCTTCAGGTTTAGCTTGCTGTTGATCCCCCGGTCAGCGATAATGATCACCCTGCGGATGCCAAACCTCTCCTTCAGTTTCTCAAGAGCAGCCTCCAGGGTGCTGCCATCAAAGGTATCCCCTGGGAACAACTCATATCCAACAGGCCTGCCTTCACAGTCAAGCAAAAGCCCCATGACTACCTGTACTTCATTGAATTTGCCGTTCTTGCTGAAACCGAAATCCCTCAGGCTATCAGCCCTCACACTCTCAAAGGAAAAGGTCGTGACATCATAGAACACCACATCCACCTGCATGTTGAACAGGCTGCGGTTCTTATGGAAGATCATCTGTTCCAGCCGTTCTTTATGGTCGCAGAGGATATCCAGAGACCGATAGATGTGATTGAGCGCTACCTCCGGCATGTTCACATAACGCTCCTGGTGGTTGAAAGTTCCCAGTTTGCTCATGGGGTTTAACAGGTGCTGAATGGTCATCAGGAAACTGGCGTCCTCCAGACTGAACTGCACCTTCGTGTTTTTCGTAAGGGATGGCAAGAATTCGTGTAAATCAAACTCCTTCCATAGTTTTCGATATATGAGGTAACCCCAGTTGAGGATTTCGGCCTCTGATACCTTGTTCAGGTCGAGGACTTGCCTTTGCTTTGCTTTCGACAGCTCCTGCAAACGCAGGGCAAGGCGCTGGAAGCTGGGGTTGTTCTCGATCATATCCAGTCTGCCCAGGTTGAGGACGACCTGGTGTTTAACGACGCCATTCTCCCGGTATGACCTGACCAATTGCACATATTCATAGTTGTTTGAGCGTGTGAT
>JABLXA010000053.1 GCA_013178415.1 Bacillota bacterium
TTCATCAGTTGAAAAACCGGGTAGAGACTCACATCTTCTTGTGCGTGCTTGCATATCACCTGCTCGTTGCCATAGAGAAGACGCTACAAGACAGAGGGCATTACACGAGCTGGGCAACCGTGCGGGAATCGTTGACCAACCACCAGATTGTGACAGTGGTATTGCCGACCTCAGATGGTCGCACGTTGCGGATTAGGAAGGCTGCCAAACCGGATCCTGAGCATCTTGCTATCTATGAGGCGCTCGGTATATCGCCCCGGATGATCAAGCCGGTGAAGACATGGTCGTAAGATAGTGACGTAATTTGACAAAGAACATAGGTACCGCAAGGGTTCCAGTGCTCTGAGTGCGGAAGTTGGGCTAGATGCTGATCCTCTCTATTCATGGAAATATCTCCGCAAAGAGTGCCGCAGATTCACGACTACAACTTCCAGTCTAGCATACATATCCGCGGACTCCCAGACGTTATTTCCATGCCGATTCGCTCAGTTCTTCCATGTCTGTAGGATCAGGAAGGCGGACGGGGCTGGTATATTCCCCATGGAACGGCTAAAATAAGCCGGGAAGCCTTTGGGGATTGGTCGAACAATTCACGGGGAAAACGGACTCATTTCCATGCTCGATTGGGGGGTATTGGTTTCCATGAATGGAAAACTAGATAAAAAGCGGATCGGATTGTTTTTAGGGCTTTCCTTTCTTATTGCATCGGGTACTGCGATCATTATTTACTGGACTGGCGGCCTTGTGAAAAGTCCAGAAGTGATACCGGGGGCCAGGATTACAGTGGCAGTCTTGTTGTTGGCGACAGGTTACATGTGGGCACCGGCTCTCGCGCACATCCTCACGCGAGTCATCACTCGCGAGGGATGGCAGGACATGTTTCTCGAGCCCAGATTTAGACGGGGCTGACCTTACTGGCTTGAAGCCTGGTTTGTGCCCCGCCATCTTGACAATTGCTGGAGCCGTTTTGTTTTTTATGATTTTCCCAGGCTATTTTGATCCATCCCTCAGAGTAGTGAGAGATATGCTCGCGCGAGCTGAAAAGATATCAGGACGGCCGGTCCCGATCAGCCCGTGGGCAATGATCGTGCTCCAGGTTGTTCAGGCTGTTATCGTCGCCCCGATCGTCAATGGCATCTTTACATTCGGTGAGGAATTCGGCTGGCGGGCTTACCTGTTGCCCAAGCTCTTGCCTCTCGGGCAGATGGGAATAATCTGGGGAGTATGGCATTGGCCTGTAATAGCCATGGGGCACAATTATGGGCTGAATTATCCTGGAGCGCCTTGGCTTGGGATGCTGGCAATGGTCTGGTTTACCATCATCGTAGGGACCTTTCTCGGCTGGATCACATTGCGTGGAGGCAGCATATGGCCTGCTGTGATAGGCCATGGCGCAGTCAATGGGATAGCCGGTATAGGAGCATTATTCATGAAAGGACATCCAAGCCCGCTGCTTGGCCCGATGCCCACTGGTATTATAGCATCAATCCCCTGGGTCCTGGTGGCAATATGGATTCTCATACGCCGGAATGGGCTGGAGTTGAGTGAATAGGCAACTCTTGGGAGGTGAGTCCTATGGTCGACGAACGATGGGCTGAGTTGTGCCAGGTGTCCAGCGAGATTGAAGGTGAGGTCATCCGCTCGTTTCTTTTGGCCCAGGATATCCAGGTGATTCTTAAAACAGGCCTCCCTCCAGGCGTCTATCCAGGCCTTACACCTATCAAGGTGTTTGTCCCGCAAAAGGATCTCGAAGCTGCCCGGCGGGCTCTTGAGGAGATTGAGAGAGGCTAGAGAATTGAGGCGTTATGTGGATGACGAAAAGGTAAGGATTTACCGAATAAAATAATCGCTTGCAGAGCCCTTGTGGATGAAGTGGTAAGCGACACGCATTTTGCCAGGCGAAAATTGTCTATTCTTGTCGCAGCTCTGATTCTCTGAACGATCCTATGCTAGAGTTTTCCACATTGTGAATGAGGTGAGTCGGGTGGTGAGGGTATATTGCTGCCTCCCCGCTATTAGAGAGCTGGGCGATCAGATAGCAGGGTTAAACCTGGTCAGTAAGGCCCTTAACCCAAGGTAGTCTCCCGTGCACGGCGCGGATCAGTCTTCGATCGCATGTGTAAAGGGGACAGCCCTTAATCTCTGCAAGGGCTACATATGCTGCGTCATAGATCGTGGGCATGCGAAATTGCATGGAAATCTCCCACGCCTTCAAAAGAAGTCGGGCAGATGATTCAATTTGAATACCTATAGCACCTAAGTACTGGAAGCCCTCCCATGCACGTACCGGCGTCAGCTTTCCCTTTACCGTCAGCTTCCGGAGTACAGACGGAACCTCATATATAAGGAGGGTTGGGGAAATAATCGTCACTCCGCCTGAAAGCCAGGATTCTAAGATCTCAAGAGCCAACTCGGATTCTTCCTCGTCAACGATCCACTTTACGACGAGACTTGCATCCACGCAGACGACGCCCATTCACGACCGCTCCCCTCTGAGTTGCAGGAGTGCATCCTCGGAGGTGTATGTCAAGTGTTTCCCCCGGGCCTTCCGTTCTTGCCGCATCTCTCGCAACCTTTTCCTTAACGCTGTAACTAGCTCGCATGGTGAAAGCTTCCTCTCTGTCATGGAATCCGTGTCGTAGACAGGGAAGGTCTCCTTTATCTGAATCGGCCAGCGCTCGCCTCCAGGTGATATTGCATGGGCCCTAGGACCCCTTTCCGCAACGGTATCCGCTTCTTGAGGGAGCGAGCTCCCTTCATCTCGCTCCATGTCGATAATAGAGGCAATTTCGTCAGCGGAGAACCTTCGTGTGCTGCCTATCTTTATGCCTTTTAACTTGCCCTCTCGAATCCATCGCCATATTGTGGGCTCCGAGACCCTGAGGTAATCCGCTACCTCCCGGACCGTCATTAATGGCGGAAGGCTTGGTGGTTGAGGTTTCTGCATGATCGTCACCTCTTAGGTATATTATACCAAGCTAATTCACCACCTGTTAATGGCTATCATGAACGATCATATAGATTTAACATTGTTCACATCAAACAGTGTAACCCATGGTACTGCCATGACTTTGCATATCATATGGGACATATAGATGCCAAGTCCAGAGTTGAAAGATAATCCAGCTATGTCTTCATGCGGTTGCTAGGCGCGCCGCGCAAGATCTGCTCATATTTACAAATTGGAACTTGGTCATCTATAGAAAACTTGAATGATTGGGGCTCCTGTCTCTTGATCTACTTGGGGGAAGCATGATGTGATTCTCTTGGTGATGCAAGCGGACTACCCTGAAAACAGCGGCGCCCACTTTGGGGGAGTTTCATCCCTATCTCAATGTTTTAAAGTTAGCTCTCTCGATCTCGCCTTCTCTCCATTTTTCAATAGATTAAACCGGCGTAGTCGTCGGGGCTGTGGATATGTGGGCAACGCGAAGCGTTGTCCAAGCGGCTG
>JABLXA010000054.1 GCA_013178415.1 Bacillota bacterium
TAGGATCGATACCGAGATGCCTAGAAACTTCGCGAAGCTGTGAGGTCACAAGTATCACCCAATCTGTATAACGGCTTGCGCACCAGCCGAGGCCGACTGACCGGCCTAGTGATCCTACCCGCCTTCTCCATTCAGTGGGCGCCTGTTCCTGCACAACCCCCGGCGGTCTTCGGCTGCATGCGCTTGTTATGCGGTACCCGCCATTATCAACAACTACCGACCCTATTCACGTTCCAGAGAATCGAGCCGCTGCGTCTGGCAGCCCATCCCCACATTAAACCGACCAGGCCCGCCACTATGACCAGGGAGACGCTGCCGCCAGGCGCAGTATTCGGAAATACAGACTGAGGCGAGAAATGCCAGACTCCAAATCCGATGGCTGGATAGATATAACCATGGAACCAGTGATTCGGGAATATTCTAACATAGGTTCCCCGCCAAAGAACTTCCTCTAAAATAGGAAACCGCCGAAATAGCCGGCTTTTGGGCCGAGGAGCGCAACCAGCCACTGATAGCAAAAGTATGTGATTATAGAAAGCAGGAGCGGCATCAAGATCAAAGCCTTCTGTCTCAAGGAAAACATTAATCGTCTCCCCTAAATCATTTCCATCTCTGATTCCGACTCTGGTTCCGAATGACGCTGAAGAACGTCCCAATATCTGCGGGGTTTAGGGCAGCAGCTACCTTATGAAATTGGAAGGGATCGCAAGTATCAGTATATCATGGAAGAGATGGACATACAATGGACAATCGGTTTTCTGCCCCACTATAAATCGCCAAGCCGAGAGTAGGAAGATAACCCAGCCGTATCACCGCGCGGCTGCCAGGCGAGCCGCACACGGTTAGCTCCTATTTTTAGATTCGAGCTTGGTCATCTATAGTCCCCCTAGGAGATTGCTCGAAAACTCTGACGACCTCTATATATTGTGGCTACGCTTAAGAGTTGCCCCAACATATTGTGGGATATAGCTTCTTTGATAGAGTTTCCGAGCATATTCCTAGGCCGGGGGCGGCGTGATTGTAGGCAGGTCCCGCGCGGAAGTGGCTGAGAATTCGTCAGCTTAGACCGAGGGTGACGAGTTTTTAGGCAGATCCCGCGCGGAGGTGGCTAAAAATCCGTCAGTTTCCTTGCTGGGGTAGCGATATTTTCGTCAGGACGGGAACATTTTGGCAAATCTTGGGGCGATATTACCTTGAGGTGGCCAGAATCTAGGCAGGTTTTGCTCAATGGTGGCCGAAATTTCGCCAGCCCCTGGTCCGGGGTGGCGAATTTCTCGCCAGCTCGCCTCCAGATTGGAAGATTATAGGTTATGATTATATCCATAAGGAGGAATCTTATGGTATATTTTGGCTAATGGCGGCGAGATTCTGGCCGGTTTGGACGCAGAGGTGGCTGAGATTTCGTCATCTTCTGCTCTCAAGTGCCGAAAATCCTGCCACCTCGCCTTTGAGTTGGAAGATTATAGGCTATAATTACCTAAAATGAGGAATTTCGGAATTTCATGGGATATATCGGCTTGGGTGGTGATATGCTAGTCAGCCAAGCGTGGGGGTGGTGAGAATCCTATCAAGTCCAAGCATGGAAGTAGCGAGAATCCTACCAAGCTACGCTCTCTGATGGCGAAAAACTAGCCAACTCAATTCCTGACCAAGAGATTTTAAGAAGTATTATCCATAAATAGAGGAAATAAGATTCGGGCCGATATTGAACCCGGCCGGCCTGATTGAGCGCCTGGCGTCCCGTCCATTGACAGACTAATTATTCCAGGATTATTCGTGTAAAATCTAATGGGGCAGGAAACCGGAGTCTTTCGCATCTTGTGATGTGGTTTCCAGCACTGATATAATGAGGTAAGATTGAAGCCACACACGCCGTTCGGCATTCGCATTCGGCTCTATCAGTGAGGCCAGCAGGGAAAGACCATATGGCGTCTGGTCGAGGGCGCGGGCTAATTCAAGCAGGACCTTGCAGTTGCCTAGGAATTGCTCAAGCTGCAGGTCATTATCATGTTGGAGGATGCTATGCTTCCGGACGAACAGTTTGAAGTGCACGAACTTAATGAGGCCCATCTATCCTTGATCGCTGATTTGACTCGAAAAGCCTTTTCGATGCCGTATATTCATAGCCCTGGCCTGCCCGCGCCTGGTGCAGTGTTTGAAACTGAAGAAGAGATCATGGGGGAATTAAAGGCCGGCACCCGCGTTTTCGCGCTCTATCTCGACAGGGGGCAAGATGCTGGGGGTCCTAATGATCCAGAACCTGCAGGCATCATTCGTATCACGCCGTGTCCCCCAGATGCGTGGCTTATAAGGCGGTTCGGGATCCTCCCCGAATACCGGGGACGAGGTTTCGGAACGTTGCTTCTCGACTTGATAGAAAAGGAAGCGGGTAGGGTAGGGGTGAGGCGTCTCATCCTTTATTGTGTTGTCGAACGCTTCCTTGTTCCATATTATCAACGACATGGATTCAGCCTGACCAGCATTGCGCCGCACACTGATAAGCCTCTTACCGTTGCTACGATGGAAAAGATTCTTTCTGGGAGTTCCATCATAGACACCATGCCCGGTGCCATTATTGACCCCGAATGGGACATCTTTCCCCAAGGGGGACTCTACGTTTTGTGGCTTTACATGCCTGAAACGAGGGCGATCCGTGTCGGAAGTCTGGGAGAATATTCATTCGGCAGGGGGATGTATGCCTATATCGGCTCCGGCGCCAGGCGTCTCGCAGGTCGCCTCCGACGCCATTGGGCAGGCGGTCGAAGTCTTCGCTGGCATGTAGACTGGCTACGGGCGGCAGCCAGGCCTGTGGGCATTGACATTGTGCCGAATTTACCGCCGGATTCGGCCGGTAGCGGACTACCAGCCCCACAAGATATTGAACATTCCCCGCGGATTCTTTCAGAATGTGAGCTTGCTGATTCCCTGTCCATGGTGCCGGGCGCGATTCGCTTCATACCGCGCTTCGGCGCCAGCGACTGCGCGTGCGCTGGGCATCTTTTTTCCATATCTCAAGACTCTATAGCCTATTCGCTGCCTCGCTCATGGGAAAAGAGGCTTCTTTGTTGTTATCGCTATTCATGGACAGCAATAGTTTAACCTGTTCTTTGTCAATGGATGCGCCACATTGTCCGCGCCCACGTATGCAAACCCGGCTGCCTCCCGTACCCCCCGCTGCGCGACCCATTTCTCGGACGCAATCTTCTGTATCCGCTTGCCATCAGCCACGAGGAGCGGGTAGTGGTTTAGCGTCATCCCCCTGCACCGCTACCGTCCGGCGATACTCGCGTATGCTAAGCGGAATATGCCGGCAGCCGAGATTACCCCAACGAT
>JABLXA010000055.1 GCA_013178415.1 Bacillota bacterium
GGGGTGGGGCTCGGAAAGATTTCGGGAAAGCTTCAGGTGTTTCATGGACCTCCCGAGAAAAATTCCCGGATTTGGGCCTATTAAAGGCTCGTTCAGCTTGGGGGAGTTATGAGGATGGAGCGGGATGAGGCTTCTTAGGATGGGGCAGGATGAATCAACCGCATGTAGAACTGTAGATTTGATGGACTATTTGGAAGCCTCGCAGGGGGAGTCTTCATGCCCTATCGAATCGGTATTGACCCGGGGATCAGGGTCCAGCGGCAGCGGGTGCTCCAGGCTTTAGCCGTAGGGAATCATAGCAGAGAACTACCCCTTCCCTACGAAAAGGGTAGTTCATTTAGCAAGAGGAAAGAGTTGGACGGAACAGAACAATTGGAGTAGAATAATCCAAAGAAAGGTCCACTAGGTAAAGGGGAGGATGTAACGATTAGGTATGGAATCAAGGGAGTCCTTTATGCGATCCATAGTAAGCGAGGTGCGTATTGCACGGATTTTGTTATGTATCGCCTTTACTCCTGCATATATAGTCCTGGCGCCTCCAATGCCTTATGCCCTTCTACCCCTGTTGTTTGTTGCGGGGTTCATCGCTTCTCAGTTTCTTGACCTGAAGCGCCTTTACTATCCATGGCTCAGCTATCTCTCACCGGTTTCAGGCTTCCTCCTGAATGCCTCCGTGATATTTACCACGGGATTTCAGAGGAGCCCCTTTCTGTTCTTCGTGCTAGTGCCTATCGTGACTTATGGGATAGAAAGGCACCCCATTTGGGTCTTTCGTTCGGCAATGATGAATACATCAATCCTGGCATTTCTCAGCCTGCGCGCGCTGATTCAAACAGACTGGTTTGGTTTGGCCTATACGCTGGGAATAACGATGACAAGCCACACTGCGTGCCGTCTTATGAGAAGAACCCAAGGGTTATCGAGATCCTATATTCTCACCATGGAAGATGCTCTTGGCAAGGATCCTCTTACCGGCCTTTACAACCGCAGGGCGCTTGAAGAATACGCTTCAGATCTCTCACATAGACAAATTCCCTTTACACTCATAATGTGCGACCTTGACGGTTTCAAGCGTTACAACGACAGACTTGGTCATCTGGCAGGCGATGAGGCTCTGAAGAAGGTCGGGGTTCTCCTTAGGGAATCGCTGAGGCCCGCTGATGCCGTGTTCAGGTATGGGGGCGATGAATTCGTGATAATTGTGCCAGATGTCAGTGAGTTCATTGTCAATTATATATGCGCCAGAATAAGGAAACGGATCTTGAAGGATGTGCCAGAGGTCGGGATATCTTTTGGAAAGGCATTTTCCCCCAAAGATGGGACTACCGTTCGGAAAGTAATGGAGACCGCTGACCAGAGACTGTACGAAGCAAAGCGAATGTCCCAGCAGAGACGCACCGCATTTAAGAAGGAGGAAGTTTAGTGCACGAAAGAAAACTAGATTGGTTTGAGAAGATTCCCGTAGGGATAATGCAGTTGGGGACAAATCTTGATATCATATTGGCCAATGAGGAAGTAAAAAGGCTGTTGTCGCTTTTCCAAGTTCCTCCGTCAGGGGGAATCCCGGATGAACTCCATTCGCAATTGGAGATCGCCCTAAACAAAGGAGTGATCAGAGAAGGAAGTGTATACTCATTACTGGTAAAGTCTCCTGATGAAAGGTATGTGCGTTTCCTTGTCCAAAAGCTGGAGGATGATGCCTTAATCTTAGCCGCAGAAGATGTGACAGAGTTTGAATGGGCAAAATCCGAGGAACGTACTATGCGCGAGGAGATCGACAGGGCCTTTACCTTCTCCCTCTTAGAGCCCTCAGTTGCTAGGAAGCTATCCTGCACGCCGGAATACCAGGATGAACCAGCAGCCTCTGGGCTAATCAAGATAGTCGGGGTTATTGCAGACGGGACACACAGGCACGTGATAAACATCCTCAAGCTCGCGGCCGATCTGGGGGCGCTTGGTATATTCGATTTCCCCGGCATCTCAAGGGATATATTGACAAAGGCCGCGATATATCACGATCTTTGCAAGACTCAGCCAGTGCTGAATGTCGGGGATATGGTAAATCCCGCGGAAGTCTTTCCTCCGGGCAAGCTCCACGCACGGTTGGGAGCAGATATGGGATACAGTTATTACAAGCTTGGAGACGAGGTGTGCAATATCATAAGATACCATCATCATGAGGAAAATGAACTTCCAAGTGACTTCCCGTCGCATCTGCTCCCTCAACTGAGACTATTTAAGCTGCTGGACGGGCTTTC
>JABLXA010000056.1 GCA_013178415.1 Bacillota bacterium
GAGGATGTCCCGTATTTCGTAGAAATTGAACTGGCGACTCCCGACCCTCTGTGATAAAACAGAGGTAGACAACAAAAGGAGGGAGTCGCCAATGAAATTGTATCACACAAACCCCCAAAATGGGGAGATCAAAAGAGTTCGCCATGGGGAAATTCGTAAGCTGCCGTTTCTCCCGGAGAGCGTTGAGATACCACTACGACGAGTTGCCCAGCATGTCGCCAATGGACTGGATGAACTTCTGATGCGGGTAGGGATTGCAGTCCTGGCAGCCATGATGGATGCAGAGGTTACAGCGTTGGTAGGGCCAAGGGGTAAGCATCTCCCAAGCGAGGAGCGGGAGTATTACCGCCACAGCTATGAATCGGGCTGGGTGGCGATAGCAGGGCAGAAGGTACACGTTGAGCGGCCTCGGGTGCGTTCTAAGGACCCCAGAGGGGAGGTACAGTTGGATACCTATGCCTGGGCTCAGCAGGATGACAGCATATCGGAGGCTGTGATAGCCCGGATTCTGAACGGGGTCTCTACTCGTGGGTATGCTGAGACCTTGGAGGGAGAGTCTCTAGAGGGGTATGGAACGTCCAAGAGCCGTGTCAGTGCCCGTTTCACTCGTCAGATGCAGATAGCGCTTCAAGAGCGGCTCAGCCAACGTTTAGACGGCCAGGACATCTTAGCTTTAGTGGTGGACGGCATCAAGGCTGGGGATCACATGGTTCTAGTAGCCCTTGGGATAGACAAGGATGGCCATAAGCACGTCCTGGGTTTGCAGGAAGGCGCAACCGAGAATGAGGCGGCTGGCAAGGCCTTGCTGCAAGATATGGTCTCCCGAGGTCTACGGAGTGACCAGGGACTCTTAGTTGTTATCGATGGTTCGAAGGCGCTAAGGGCTGCAGTAAGGGCTATATTTGCCGAGGCCGCAGTGCAGCGCTGTCAAGTGCACAAGAAACGTAATGTGCTTGACCACCTACCGGAATCCGCCCAGGACTGGGTAGGTCGTAAGATCCAGAATGCATACATAGAGCCGAACTATGCCAGTGCCAAGCAGTCTCTAGGGGCGCTGGCTGACCAGCTAGAGGTAGAATACCCTGGTGCTGCAAGCAGCCTAAGGGAGGGCTTGGAGGAGACCCTGACGCTGCAGCGGCTTGGGATACCCGGGCTACTCAGGCAGTCTCTGGCCTCCACCAACCTGATCGAGTCGGCATTCTCCGTAGCTTCGTCCAAGGCTCACAACGTCAAGCGCTGGCGGAACGGCCGGCAAGCTTTGCAGTGGATAGGAGCAGGGCTCCTAGAGGCAGAGCAACACTTTCACCGCATTCGTGGGTATAGGCTTCTGGGCATGCTTCAGGCTGCGATTTGTAGGGAGGTGAGGATACCAGAGGCGGTAGAGGCGTCAGTGGAGCGTGACGTCGCCAGAACGTGAAATAATGCGTCCGGGAGCGTCAGTGAAATTCTACGAAGAGTGGGACAAGCTCTTATTGTAGTTTAAGTCTACCAAAATAAGAATTCTCTTAGATAACTTGGAGACTTAACTGACTCGTACTAATTGGACCTAGTATACGGCTCTATAACCCGAGTCTGACAACCCACTTAGGTTTAGGAGCCGGTCTAATTTGACATTGAAATTAGGGGAATATCCAGTTGAAGATGGCAGCGATCCAGAGTCCGGGGGTATGGTACCGAAGGTTCTTGTTTTGCGGAGGCGGTAGAGGAAGAAGAAGGAAGGTAGCTCATGCCGCAGAATATAGAGCATGGGTGTGGGAAGCATCGGACTGGAGGGCGGATATTGAGAAGGCGGGAAGCCATGGCCGATGACTTCGCGCGATCGCTCATTATTGCCTGCAGAGGCGGCAAAACCCATATTGAAGAATCCCTGCCCGCGATACAGAGTATGGCCGTGAAGGAAAGGGCAAATCGAGCCCGGGGCCCGTGCCTTCAAAGGATGTCACAGGATGGGAGATGGCGAATGGGGCAGGCAAGATATGTCGGGCCACCACTGTGAGGCTCTTAGAGCCGTTCCGGCGCATGTGGCAGGTAGAAAATGAAAAGGCCCCGATCAGAGTACCGAGGCCTTTTACATTTTGCTGTAGTCCCTTTAGCCCTGGACTCCTTGAAAAACTTGGTACGCCCGGAGGGACTCGAACCCCCGACAACCAGATCCGTAGTCTGGTGCTCTAATCCAACTGAGCTACGGGCGCACACATCCGAAAGGTCTATTTTGATCGGGTTGTGCGCACGGTCTACCGTACTTGTCT
>JABLXA010000057.1 GCA_013178415.1 Bacillota bacterium
AGATCCTGCTATATGGACATAACCTGAAGGAATGGAACCTTCAATGTGCAAGATCCTATATATCCTTGGTATCTCAGGACCCCTATTTGTTCCCGACTACCATCGCTGAGAATATAGCCTATGGAAGGCCGGGGGCGAGTCTGGAGGAAATAATCAAGGCAGCTCAGGCCGCAAATGCTCATGAGTTTATAGTTCAATTACCCGAAGGGTACAACACAATGGTGGGCGAGAGAGGAGCCAAACTCTCGGGGGGACAAAGACAGAGGATAGCGATAGCAAGAGCGATACTCAAGGATGCTCCAATACTGCTATTAGATGAACCTGGCTCTGCATTGGATGTTCGATCCGAGACCCTGGTGCAGGATGCGTTAAAACGCCTCATGAAAGGGCGTACTACCCTTGTTATAGCCCACAAACTCTCTACGATACTGGGAGCAGACCATGTGTTGGTATTGAACCATGGCAAAATAATGGAAAGAGGTACACATCAAGAACTCATAGAAAAAGGTGGGTTATATTGTGAACTATATCTCAAACAACTCATATTTCAAGATAATGTGAATTTACAGGCAGCAGAGGGGGAGGCGTAGAAGTGTTCAATAACTCGCGAGCTAGTGGGTTTATGCGTCTCATGTCCTTCATGAAACCGAGATGGTTAGCATATTCGGTCGGGTTGGTAGGTACCAGCCTTGCCCAAACAGCTATCTATGTACTGGCTGCCTTTATTTTAAAAACCTTCGTAGATGCGGCTATTCTGGCCGATCTACATAGATTGAAAAGAGCTGTTTTGACTATAACCCTGGAACTTATAATTGTTTGTGCTGTTGCTCCCATTGTAAACTATCTCCTAAATGCCTCGTTAAGACGTACTATAGGTGAAATAAGGGAGAGAGTATTTGACCATATTCAGGGCCTTCCGATGAGCTATTATGACACACATCATAGCGGTGAACTTGTCTCCATAGCAAACAATGACATCTACTTGATGGAGAGCGCGTATGCAAGCCAATTATTAGGCATCGTTCGATTCTTGGTAACCGGTTTAGCATGTGCAGTAATAATGCTAGATCTCAATGTCTGGATAGGTGCATTGGCAATTGCGCTCGGACTCATATCCACGTATATAAATACTTGTTTTGCTAGTCCGCTGCGCGAAATCAGCCAAAAGATACAATCATCCCTAGCTGTGTATACGGAAAGACTTTCAGATCTATTGGCCGGTAACCAAGTAATAAAGATGTTCAGAGCAGGGAATTGGATAATTGCACAATATAGGGAAGCTGCCAAAGCGGTCACCAGAGCTTCGATGGCGAAAACGGGCAAGGAAGCCCTTATAGGCGGCATAAATGAGATAATAAGATTTGCAAGTTTCGCCGGGCTATTGGCGGTGTGTGGTTTCATGATGTTTCGCGGGAAAATCGAGTTTGGATCAGTTGTCGCGATACTGCAATTACAGGAAGGCGTAACCGGCATGTTCATGTATCTAGGCGGGCTTATAGTCCAGCTTCAAGGCTCACTAGCTGCGGCTGATCGAGTATTTGGGCTGTTGGACGAGATGCGAGAGCCAGAGCGCTATCATGCATATCCTGCCGCTGTGTCGTCTCATGCCATGTTGGAACTCAGAGATCTATCTTTCTCCTACCAGAATGGTCAAAAAGCTCTGGATGGACTCAGCCTTTCGGTACCCGAAGGGTGGGTCGCCGCTCTAGTAGGACCAAGTGGTGGGGGAAAAACCACCATATTCAAACTCCTTATGGGATTCTATGGGGCGGATAGCGGTAACATATTCATAAATGGCAAGTCAATAGGGGAATACGCATTGACTGAGCTCAGAGATATGATAAGCTATGTCCCCCAGGATACATATCTTTTCAGCGGAACCATCGCTGAGAATATAGCCTATGGAAGGCCGGGAGCGAGTCTGGAGGAAATAATCAAGGCAGCTCAGGCCGCAAATGCTCATGAGTTTATAGTTCAATTACCCGAAGGGTATAACACATTGGTGGGCGAGAGAGGAGCCAAACTCTCGGGGGGACAAAGACAGAGGATAGCGATAGCAAGAGCGATACTCAAGGATGCTCCAATACTGCTATTAGATGAGGCTACATCTTCGTTGGACTCAGAATCTGAGAGACTGGTCC